>NZ_JBFODH010000025.1:0-23441 GCF_040908225.1 Aeromonas sp. R5-3
CATGCGAGAGTAGGACACTGCCAGGCACCCAATTGAAGAAGCCCGCTCATTTGAGCGGGCTTTTTTATTGCCTGAAATTCAGCCATTTCTGCACAGTTTCCCGTGCTATTCCCCTTTTGCTTGCTCCGCAACGGCAGTGCCATGTTGATTCTGCCTACTTCCATTTGAGCCCTTTTGAGACATCTCTCCAGCCCTCGGTCAGCATTTCTCCCCCTCCGCTGCTAGCCAATTTCCTGATGGTGCAACAATATAGGCATTCTTTTTGTTGATGATCACTATTGCCCCGGCTGGGGATGACAAGGGCTGCGGGATCCTTAGACTGTGAACTTCATCGACAAGGGAGCTGTGTATGTTGGGGATCCACGATCTGGCGTTGTTTATCCTGTCAGGCCTGCTGTTGAACATGATGCCGGGGCCCGATTCCCTGCTCATCATGCTGCGCAGCGGCTCCCAGGGCTGGCGGGCAGGCTCCATGGCGGCACTGGGGATAGGAACTGGCACCATGGTGCATGTGCTGGCTGCTGCGTTGGGGTTGTCCGCTCTGCTGAGCGCCTCGGCCGAGCTGTTTGCCGTCATCAAGTTGATGGGCGCGCTTTATCTGGTCTATCTCGGTTTATCCATGTTCAGGCAAGGGGGAGGAGGCCGGGTATCGGCTGAAGAGGCTGTGTCCCTGCCTGTGCTCTCCTATGGCCGGATCTTCCGGCAAGGGTTACTGACCAATGTGCTCAACCCCAAGGTGGCCCTGTTCTTCCTCGCCTTTGTGCCCCAGTTCATTGCGCCAGATGCACCGCAAAAAGCGCTGGCATTCATCGTGCTGGGCTGCATCTTCAATTTCAACGGCATGATCTGGTGTCATCTGCTGGCTTTCTCGACCGCCTATGCGAGTCGCAAGGTGAGGCTGCCTGCAAGACTGATTACCTGGCTCAACCGTGTGATGGGAGGCTTGTTCGTGGGGCTTGGCATCAAGCTGGCGGTGGAGTGAGAAGATAAACGTCGTCCATAGAAAAAGGCGTATCCCATCGCTGGGATACGCCTTCGTCTGCACTGCAGCAGGATGACTGAAATCAGTTCATGCCGTAGCGCTTGAGTTTCTTGCGCAGAGTACCGCGGTTGATCCCCATCATCACGGCAGCGCGAGTCTGGTTGCCACGGGTGTACTGCATGATCACGTCCAGCATGGGAGCTTCGACTTCGGAGAGAACCATATCGTACAGATCAATCACTTCCTGACCGTTCAACTGGGCCAGGTAGTTACGCAGGGCCTGTTGCACAGAGTCACGCAGGGGGCGCTGGGTCGGCTCGGCAGCGTGATTGTGAGTAGTTGTTACCAATGCATCAGAAGTCAGGGTTTGTTCGAACATATTCGGTCGGCTCTTTAGTTATGCGTTAACCTAATCCATCGAAATACGCTTCGAGTGCCTCGAGTTGTGCGTCTGCACAATCCAGGGCATTGAAGTGCTTACGGAATTCTCGGCCCGTCTCTTCTTCATCCAGATACCAGCCCACATGTTTACGGGCAATGCGCGCTCCCAGATATGCACCATAAAACTGGTGCAGGTTGGTTACATGCTCGTTCATCAGGGTGCGAACCTCTTCCCTCTCGGGAGGTGGCAGCTTGGTGCCTGTCTCAAGAAAATGACGGATTTCCCGGAAAATCCAGGGTCGTCCTTGCGCAGCACGGCCGATCATCACGGCATCAACACCGGTATAGTCGAGGACATACCGGGCCTTCTCCGGGCTGTCTATGTCGCCATTGGCGACAACAGGAATCGATACGGCCTGCTTAATCGCCCTGATAGTGTCGTACTCCGCTTCGCCCTTGTAGAGACAGGCACGGGTACGACCATGCACGGCGAGGGCCGCGATACCGCAATCTTCGGCGATTCGGGCGATCTCCTCGCCATTGCGGTTATCCGGATCCCATCCTGTGCGGATCTTCAAGGTGACAGGCACGTCCACTGCGTCCACCACGGCCCGGCAGATGGATCTGACCAGGTCGGGTTGGCGCAACAGGGCGGAACCTGCCAGCTTCTTATTCACTTTTTTTGCCGGACATCCCATGTTGATGTCGACGATCTGAGCGCCCTGCTCCACGTTGTAGCGGGCGGCAAACGCCATCATCTCGGGGTCGGATCCGGCAATCTGGACCGATCGCAAGCCCCCTTCAGCAGAGTGATCCATTCTCATCCGGGTTTTCTGGGTATCCCAGACATCCGGGTTGGCCAGCAGCATCTCGGAAACGGCCATGCCGGCACCCAGCCGCAAACAAAGTTCACGGAATGGTCGGTCTGTTACACCGGCCATGGGAGCCACGATCAGGGGAGTTTCAAGCGTGTGGGGACCTATCTGCATTCCACGGTTACCATCGGCTTAGGGCGGCGTATATTACGCATTTTTTAGTCAGGAGAAAAGGTTAGTATTTGAGCGTCAGCCATTTTTTTCTGAAAAAAACGTCGCGCCAAGGCTTGCAAAATCAGGAGTGCTTGAAAATCGGACAGATTGTCGAAGCGAAGCGGCGGGGCCAATTGGATGAGGGGGACCATGATTTGCCTGTCCCCATCCCGGACGGGTTTGCGTTATGATAGCGAGCTTGTATCGAGCAAAGACTCCAAACAAATTCATTACAAACAGATTGGGGACGTATGACGGCAAGGTTCATCAAATCTCTCTACCCGTGTCTGCTTGGCGCCATGCTGGGCTCGGCCCAGGCTCAGACGGTCAGTTTCAGCGAAGCCTGGAGCCGGGTCATTCAACAGGATGACGGGCTGGCGGCGGAACAGGCCGGGGTGGAGCGGGCGCAACAGCTGCGCGAAGCCGCCAAGGCCATGTATCTGCCCAAGGTAGACGTAGGGGCCAGCTATACCCACCTCGATCAGCCGGTGGAACTGGACATGATGGACCTCAACCCCATCGCCAGTCATCCTGAGTTCGGCAAGGTACTGGCGCCCATCATGCAGGCGCTCAAGCTGACGCCCAATGATTTCGTCACCCCCCTCACCAAGCAGAACGTGGTGACCAGCTCGGTCAAGATGCTCTGGCCGCTGTTCACCGGTGGTCGCATCGATGCGGCACAGGACATTCGCCAGGCCCAGGTGAGCGAGGCGCAGCAGTTGCTGGTGCTCAAGCAGCAGTCCACCTTCGAGAGCCTCTCCCAGACCTATTTCGGGGTGGTGCTGGCGGCCCAGGTGGTGCAGACCAAGCAGGAGATCGAGCAGGGGCTGGCTCACCACCTGGAGCATGCCAAGAAGCTGGAAGCCCAGGGCCAGATCGCCCGGGTTGAGCGTCTCTCCGCCCAATCAGCCTATGACCGGGCCCGTATCGATACCCAGAAGGCGCGTCGCAGCCTGGAGATTGCCCAGCTGGCCCTCGGCCACATGCTCAAGCTCAAGCAGGCGGAGCCCGATACCCAGCTCTTCATCAATCCGCAGATGCCTGAACTCGCAGCCTTCGTGCAGGAGACGCTGGCGGTGCACCCCGGCCTCAAGTTGCTGACGGCCAAGAAGGAGCAGGCGCAGGGGATGATCAAGCTGGAGAAGGGCAAGTACGCCCCCGAGCTGTTCCTGTATGGTAACTACAACCTCTATGAGGATGACTCGCTGGCCTCCAAGACCACCCCGGACTGGCTGGTCGGGGTGGGTGTCAGCATGCCGCTGGTGAGCCGTGACGGCCGCTCCGAGACGGTACAGGCGGCCAAGAGCGCCGAGCTGCAGGTCAATCTGCTGCAGGCCAAGACCCGCCAGGATCTGGAGTTGCTGGTCGAGAAGACCTGGCGCGAGGCGGCGCAGGGGCTGGAGGAGTTCCAGTCGCTCTCTTCCACCCAGGCGCTGGCCGAGGAGAACGTGCTGCTTAGGGACAAGGCATTCGGGCAGGGGCTCTCCACTTCCCTCGATGTGGTGGATGCCCGCAACCAGCTGGCCGGGGTCAAGACCCAGCGCGCCGCTGCCGCTTATCAATACGTCATTTCGCTGGCGCGTCTGCTGGCCCTCTCCGGGCAGATGAACAGCTTCAACCAGTATCAGCATGGGCAGGCGATCGAGGTGAACTCATGATCGCGGCCTGCCATGCTCCCATTTTCATGTCTGTTTCGACCGCCAAGGGTCGCCCGTTTGCCGAGGTGAATTCATGAGTCATCCCCCCATCAAGAAGAAGATGAACCAGGGCAAGCCGCTGCTGCTGCCATTGGCGCTGGTGTTGCTGGTCATCTGGCTGGGCTGGCGTTTCTGGCTGGCCTATCAACCCGAGCCGGTGCGTCTGCAGGGGCAGATCGAGGCGCAGCAGTACTCTGTTTCCTCCAAGGTGGCGGGCCGCATCGAGGAGGTGCTGGTGAAGAAGGGGGATCAACTGGCCAAGGACCAGCTGGTGTTCACCCTGGCGAGCCCCGAGATTGAAGCCAAACTGAGCCAGGCCAAGGCGGGCCAGGCCGCGGCCGGTGCCATGGCCGAAGAGGCCGAGAAGGGGGCGCGCGCGCAGCAGATTGCCGCCGCCAAGGATCAGTGGCAAAAGGCCAAGGCGGCCGCCTTGCTGCGCGGCAAGACCTACGAGCGCATCGCCAGCCTGCACCGGGATGGCGTGATGCCGCTGCAAAAACGCGATGAGGCCTGGACGGCCTGGCAGGCGGCCAGGTACAGCGAAGGCATGGCCTGGCAACAGTATCAGATGACCCTGGAAGGGGCGCGGGAAGAGACCAAGATCGCGGCCCGTGAGCAGGCCAAGATGGCGGCAGGTTCGGTGGCTGAAGTGGAGGCCTACCTGGCCGATACCCGCATCAATAGCCCGCATGCGGGTGAAGTCTCCCAGGTGCTGCTGCGCAGCGGCGAGCTGGCCCCGCAGGGCTTCCCCGTGGTGACCCTGCTCGACATGAACGATGCCTGGGCCCAGTTCCATATCCGCGAGGATCTGCTACCCCGCTTTGCGCTGGGCACCGAGTTTGATGCCCGCATCCCCGGTCTTGGCGAGCAGACGGTGCGCTTCAAGGTGACCCATGTGGCCGTGATGGGGGACTTTGCCACCTGGCGTGCCACCGACACCCGCCAGGGGTTTGACATGAAGAGCTTCCAGGTGGAGGCGCGCCCGCTGCAACCGGTCGAGGGGCTGCGGGTTGGCATGAGCGTGCTGGTTGAGCTCTGATGGGACGCGAATGGCGGTTGTTGTGGCAGGATCCGTTCGGCCGGGCGCTGGCCAGCTGGTTGCCCCTGCTGCTGATGGGGATCCTCTGCTGGGTCTTCTCTGCCGGGTTGGCGCGGGATCTCAAGATAGGTCTGGTGGATCTGGATCAGAGCGTGCTGTCGCGCCAGCTGGCCTATTCGCTGGATGCCTCCGCCGGGCTCAAGGTCGCGCGACAGTTCGACTCCATCGCTGAAGGGGCCAACGCCCTGCGGGGAGGCGACATCTACGCTCTGGTCGTGCTGCCTGACCATCTCGAGCGGGATGCCAGGCAGGGTACCCAGCCGCGGGTGACCGTGTTCAACAACGGTCAGTTCATCCTGATCGCCAAGCTGGTCAACTCGGCGCTGGCCCAGGTGGTGGGAACCCTCAACGGCCAGGTCGGCGTGCTGACGGCGATGGCTGACGGCAAGGCGCTGCCCGGCGCGCTCGGCCAGGCGGTGCCCATCAACAGTCAGGTGACGGCGCTCTACAACCTCAATGCCAGTTATGCCCAGTTTCTGCTGAGCGCCATTCTGCCTGCGGTGTGGCAGATCCTGGTGGTGCTCTACGGACTCAATGCGCTGGCCCGCACCGACCGGCTGGGACTGGACTGGACTACCAAAGGGGTCTGGTTCGGGCTCTGGCGCACCCTGCTTCCCCACGTGCTGATCGGCTGGGGCTGGGGGGTGCTCTGGACGTTGTTGCTGTTCAAGGGCTTTGCCTATCCCATGCACGGCAGCTGGCTGGTGCTGACGGTGGGGTTGGGGCTGGCCTCGGCCGCCTGCGTCAGCATGGGAGCCTTCTTCTACGCCGTCATCCGGGATCCGGCCCGGGCTCTGTCGCTGGCGGGGGCCTACACGGCGCCGGGGTTCGCCTTCATGGGGGTCACCTTTCCGGTCAGCGCCATGGGGGATTTCGCCCAGTTCTGGCGCAGCCTGCTGCCCATCTCTCACTATGTCGAGCTGCAGATCGGCCAGACCAACTACGGGCAACCGCTGGCGGCAGCGCTGCCGCAGTTCGGCGCCCTGCTGCTGTTTCTGCTGCCCCTGTTGCTGGTCGTGCGCCGCTACCGGGCACAGGCTAGCACGACCCAGTCACAAGAGGAGCTCAAGCCATGATGGGATTCCGGGATCTGCTGCGCCTCGAGCTGCGTACCCTGCTGGCGGACAGGGCCATCATGCTGACCCTGTTTGGCGGCGTCTTCTTCTACTCCTTCCTCTATCCGCAGCCCTATCTGCACCAGTTGCCGCGGGAAGAGGCGGTGGTGGTGGTCAACGAGGATGGCAGCCAGCTCTCCCGTCAGCTGGAGTTCATGGCCGATGCGACGCCGCAGGTAAAACTGGTGGCCAGGGCCAGCTCGCTGGATGAGGCTCGCCAGCGGATGATGGTCGGTGAGGCGAGCGGGATCCTGCATATCCCCAATCACTTCTATCGGGATCTGATGCTGGGCAAGAGCGTGACCCTGAGCTATGCCGGCGATGCTTCCTACTTCCTGGTTTACGGCACCATCGCCGAGGGGCTGGCCCAGGCGGGCGGCACCCTGGCCGCCCAGGTCAAGGTGGCCAGGCTGCTGAGTCACGGCGAGGCGCTGCCGCAGGCGGCCATGGGCTGGAATGCGGTGGCGCTCAACGTACTGCCGGTGTTCAATCCGACCATGGGCTATGTGAACTACGTGGTGCCGGCGGTGTTCGTGCTGATCCTGCATCAGGTGCTGCTGATGGGCACCGGCATCCTGGGGGCGACCCAGAACCAGCGCAGCCAGCGCGGCGAGTCAGGCTACTGGCAGGATGCGCCCGTCCTGCCACTGCTGCTGGCCCGAACTCTGGTGGTGGGGGGGCTGTTCGTGCTGCCGGTGAGCTACTTCTTCGGCTTCTGCTTCGATCACTACGATATCGCGCGCACCGCCGAGCCGGCCGCACTCTGGTTGTTCACCCTGCCGTTCCTGCTGGCCACGACCTGGTTTGGCGTCGCGCTGGGGGCCCTCTTTACCCGGCGCGATCTGCCGACCCAGGTGGTGCTTGTCTCCTCCTTGCCGCTGGTCTTCCTGGCCGGCTTCATCTGGCCGCTGGAACTCATTCCGGCGCCGCTCAACTGGCTGGCCCAGTGGGTGCCGAGCACCCCGGCCATCGAGGGTTTTTTGCGTCTAAACCAGATGGGGGCTGGGTTCGAACAGGTTGCCCGTTACTGGTGGCAGTTGTGGGGGCTGGCGCTGCTGTATGGCGCCCTGGCGTGCCTGCTGCTGGGCTGGCGTCAATCCCAGAGGCGAAAGGTTCGCCCGGCCGCGCCGGCGCGGGATGCCGTGAGCGAGCCCTCCGCCGGTTAGGTGTTCCCCGAAAGCAAAACGGTCAGCCCCAGGGCTGACCGTTTTGCTATGGTGATGGCTTATGCCCGGCTGAGGTTGGGGTCGCCGATGGCGTAGATCTGGCCTGCTGCCGCCTCGTCGGTCAGCAGACGCAGCCCGCAGGCGGCGACGTCGGCCCGGCGCACCAGACCGTGTATCTCCTTGCCCTGACTCAGCACGGCCGCACCGGTAGCTATGCCATCCTGCAGGCCGGCCGGGCGCAGTATGGTCCACGCCAGCGTGCTGGTCTGCAGCCAGCTCTCCGCCAGGCTCTTGAGCCGCACCTCGTGGCCGAAGGCGGCCCGCGCCCGCTCGGGCAGATATTGCCAGCTGTCGCCACAGCCGAGGGAGGTGACCTGCAGCAGACGCTTGAGTCCGGCCCGCTCCATCTCGTCGATCACCAGGCGGTTGCCAAGATAGTCGACGGGCTCAACCTGGCGAAAACTGCCCAGGGTGGAAATGGCCTGCGCCCCGTCACCGGCCAGCCGGCAAGCGGCTGCCACCGCCTGCGAGTCCAGGGCATCCCCGCTGATGACGTCGACGCCCAGCGAGTGCAGCTCGGCGGCCATGTCGGCATGGCGCACCAGGGCGACGACCCTGTGGCCAAGTTGCAGCGCTTGCTCGGTGAAGGCGCGGCCCAGCCCGCGGCTGGCTCCGAAGATGAGTGTGGTTGGCATGGTGCGGCTCCCTTGAGTGAAAGGGCTAGCCTAGAGGGCGGAAGAGATGTTGTAAATGAGAGTTGTTTTTATTTGTCTGGCAGGAGAGAAAACGGTGAGCCGGAGACACCCGGCTCACGCAGCATCAGCCGTTGTAGTGGCCGATATTGGGACGACGGCTGGGGCCGCTCAGGTGGATATCCACCGGGTTGAACGCCTTGATCGCCTCGAAGCTGAAGTCGCCGATGGCCTGATGCAGGCTCTGGGGGCTGTGGTTGGTGATGAGGATGACGCTTTTTGAGAGGTTGCGGCGACGGCGCAGCAGGTGGCCGAGGAAGCTGGACTGGCTCTCCGCCATCTTGGCACGATTGGCCGCCACCTCGTCGATGATCAGCAGGTCAACCTCTTCCAGGGCGCGCCGGTACTGGTTGCGCTCCTCCTGGTCCTGGATGACGTTGAAGAACAGCCGATCAACGATGGAGGCCCACTGCTGGAAGATCACCGACTTCTGGTGGCGTTCGATCAGCTCGTGTGCCACCGCGCCGGCCAGGGTCGACTTGCCGGTGCCGTAGTCGCCATAGATCAGCATGCAGCCACCGCCGCTCTTCTCCCAGTGTTCGAAACCGCTGATGAAATAACGGGCCGTCTCGATGGGGTATTGCAGCGCGGGGTCGCCGGCATCCATGCGCTCGAACACCCAGTCCGGGTTGAGGTCGGCCTGGGCGATCAGTTTCTGGATCCGCTCCTGGCGCGCCACCTTCTGCAGTTCGCGCACCTCGGCGTTGGCCTTGGCGTCGTACTCCTTGCGCAGGGTTTCATAGTCGTACTGGCTGCCACCGGTCTGGGCCTGCAGGCGACGAATGCGCTCGAGCAGACCGCTGACGTGGCGGCTTAATTCGGGGTCGTGCATCCGTTGCTCCTGCTTGGCCTTGGCGATCTTCCGGCGTTTGGCCTCGATCTCTTCCAGCTCCTGGCGCAGGGGATCGTGCGGATCAGTCATGGAGTGCTCCTTCTGCTCGGTCTGGGTGGGGACTGGGGTCTGATTTTGCCTGCTGGCAGGGACCTTCTTCAATCATTATCCGGCTCCTGGCGCTGCGCGGCCAGCCGCTTGGCCTCTTCGATCATCTCCTGAGCCCGCTTGCTCGGGCCTGCCTCCACCGGCTCCGGGGTGACTTGCTGATAGCCGGTTACGCTCATCGGCTGACGGCGGGCGTAACGGCGGGTCTTGAGGGCGCGAATGAACTTGAGCATCCACTGATGCTGGGAGTCGAACACCTCGGGCCGCCCCAGCCAGTAGGCGATGAACTCGCCGAGATCCTCTTCGCTGTAGCTGGCATCGATCACACCGCACAGGCGGGCGAGGGCGGACAACTCTTCATCCGGGCGCCACTGCAGGTGCATCTGGAAGGGGCGCTCCGGCAGGGGGCTGCGCACCCGCTGTGTCAGCAGCGGCAGCTGGAACGGACACTGATGATAGTGCTCACTCTCGGTCTGGCTCTCTACCTGCAGCAGGCCGGCTTCCATCAGCTCATCAAACAGTTCGGTCAGCTGGCGGGCATTGACCTGAAAGGAGAAGCCGCTGGGATCGCCCGGGTCGACCACCGCCAGCGCCCGCCCAAGCTCCGGGTAGTTGAGCCTGGCCAGCTGATTTTCCAGCACCAGCCGACGCAGCTGCAGGGTATAGAGGCTGCGGGCAGGATGGGACAATCTGGGGTGGGCGAGGGCGCTGTATTCGGCTGGGGTCATGGCATGCTTCATCGACGAAATTGAGGGGCATTATCCCCCATGGCGGGGCTGCATACAATTGATGGTGGCTAGGGGGAGATGCAGCAGGGCGGGGGCGCCGCCGCTCTCTGCCCGCGTGCGTCAAGGGAGTGATTGTCTGCCGTATGACTCCCTTGCTAGGCCGAAGCGATGCCAGCAGAACAAGGCAGATTTTCGAGCAACCTCATTACCTGCTTTATTTCAAACAGTTGACGGTCTAAATAGCTATCTGGCATAGCTTTAATGGAGATTATTCTATCATCCGATTGGTCAGTGCAGTCGGTTATGGTCTAGGCTTGAAGCTAAATAACTGGTTGACTAATAAGAGCTTTATCAAGATGTCAAAAGCCGGATTACGGATCCTGGTGGTGGAAGACGAGGTCGTTTTTCGCCACTCCTTGGTAAATTATCTCGAGCACGATGGCGCCTGCGTCTTCCAGGCTGAAGACGGTATCGAAGGTCTCTCCGCCGCCGCGCTTTACCACCCCGATGTTGTCTTGTGTGACCTGAACATGCCCAACATGGATGGCCATGAGGTGATCGCCTGTCTCTCTGCCCGCTATCCTCATACCCCTGTCATCGTCATCTCGGCCCAGAGCAAGATGGAGGCGGTCGAACGGGCGCTGCGTGCCGGCGCCCGCGACTTTCTGCTCAAGCCCATCTCGGACTTCGGTCAGGTGTGCCGCAGCATAGAGCAGTGTCTGGCGGCCAACCACGGTTATGGGCAGCAGCTGGAGTTGATGGATCACATGGATTTTTTCCGCGAGCACGACAAGGCGGCGACCCGGTTGCTGGCCTGGTTGAAGCCACCCGGTCTGCAGGAGTGGGGCCCCTGGCAGGTGACCTTCAAGGGGATGGGCAACCTGTTCATTCCCGATACCTTCAAGGTGGATGACAAGCTGCTGGTGCTGGTGATGGAGCTGCCGGTGCTAGGGGTGGATGCGGCGTTTTGCGGGGCCCTGGTGCGCTCCCTGATGAACGGGCCCTATCGCCAGTTTCAGCGCGGCGAGAGCCTGTTGCTGACTCAACCCCATCGGCTGCTCGATTATCTCAATCTGCAGCTGATCGAATCCGGCTTGCGCCACTCGTTTGCCATGGCCGCACTGCTGTTTGATCAGGAGGACGGGCTGGTCTTTGCCAATGCTGGGCTGACCTCGCCCCATTGGCTGGTACGCTCCGGGGGGCTGCCGCTCGGTCTACTGCGCACCAGCCACTACGCCTTGCACAGGCGCAGCTGGCATGAGCCGTTTGACCTGCAGTTTCGCAGCGACAGTGGCAGTGCCCTGCATGTGCAGGTTCGACATCATTGAGGCCTTGTCAGACGGCCACAAACAAAGAGGGCGCCCATGGGCGCCCTCTTTGTTGCTTACAATCTTGACCGCTTAGACGGCGGCAGATTGCAGCTTCTTGTCGTGTTCCTGCGGCTCTTTGGCCGGGCCTTCGGCACCGTGCATCCAGTAGACCAGGCGGTTGGCCATGGTCAGCAGGATCAGGGCGCTGATGACGGCTGCCAGCGCGATGCCACCGAAGATGGCCATGGCACCGGACTCGCCGACGAAGGAGCCGATGAAGCCGGCGGCATAGTTGGCGAGAGCCACGAAGCCGAACCAGGCACCCATCATCAGGGAGGCCAGACGTAGCGGAGCCAGCTTGGTCACCATGGAGAGGCCTATCGGGGAGAGGCAGAGCTCGCCCAGAGTGTGGAACAGGTAGGCGCCGACCAGCCAGAACATGGAGGTCTTGACGGCCTGATCACCACCTTGCTCCAGCACGGCACCGATCATGAACAGGAAGCCGATGGCCAGGAACAGAAGACCCATGGCGAACTTCACCGGGGAGTTCGGCTCTTTCTTGCCGAGCTTGATCCAGATGGCGGCCACGATGGGCGCCAGGGTGATGATGAAGAAGGGGTTCAGGGACTGGAACCAGGCGGTCGGTACTTCGAAGCTACCGATCATGCGGTCGGTATACTCCTGTGCGTACAGGTTCATCAGACCGCCAGCCTGCTCGAAGCCGGCCCAGAAGATGATGGTGAACAGACCCAGCACCAGGATGACCTTGATGCGATCCACTTCCTGCTTGGTCAGCGGGGCTTTCTGCTCTTTGGAGCGCTGCTCGGCGGCGCGCTGGGCGGCCGGCACGCGGCCGATATCACCGAGGAAACGCTGGGCCATGGTGGCCTGTACTACCAGAGAGAGCAGCATGCCGATACCGGCGCTGACGAAGGCGGCTTGCCAGCCGTAGGCGGTGGCGGCTGCGCCACAGATCACGCCGGCCAGCAGGGAGCCCAGGTTGATGCCCATGTAGAAGATGGTGAAGGCACCGTCGCGACGGTGGTCACCTTCCTGATACAGATCACCCACCATGGTGGAGATGTTCGGTTTGAACAGACCGTTACCCACGATCAGCAAGCCAAGACCTGAATAGAACACTGTGTTGACCATGTCCGGGAACATGGCGTGTGGCAGGGCCAGCGTGAACTGGCCGGCGGCCATCAACACGGCACCGAACAGGATGGCGCGACGCTGACCCAAGAAGGTATCAGCCAACCAGCCGCCGATGATCGGGGTGATGTAGACCAGACCGGTATAGATGCCGTACAGCTTGAGGGCATCGGCCTGAGTCCAGCCCATCCCGCCGTTGGCAGTCATGTCAGTCAGATAGAGCACGAGCACGGCACGCATGCCGTAGTAGGAGAATCTCTCCCACAGTTCGGTACTAAAGAGCAAAAAAAGCCCTTTAGGGTGACCTAAAAAGGTCCCTTTGGACGGATTATTCATTGGAACTTCCACCTGTGTCTTATATTTTTTTAGAAATTTTATGCAAGGGCTAGGAACAAGCCTTAATCCTTATAGAACAAGCGTGATTAAATTACAATATTATGATTTAGCGATATTTTATCTATCAATGGTTGAATATTTGTTTATAAAATGAAAAAGGGCATCGAATGATGCCCAGTATAATATTCTTTCGTTTGGTTGAATATTAAGCGATTACAGCTGCTTGGCAAACTGCTTCAGCCAATTGATAAATTCGCCGTTCAGCTCCGGATGACGCGCGGCATATTCCACGTTGGCTTTCATGTAACCCAGCTTGCTGCCGCAGTCGTGGCTGCGCCCTTTCATGAAGTAGGCGTTGACCTGCTCCTGCTCCATCAGCATGGCGATGGCGTCGGTCAGCTGGATCTCGTCACCGGCACCGGCGGGGGTGCGTTCCAGCAGCGGCCAGATGTTGGAAGAGAGCACGTAACGGCCGACCACCGCCAGATTGGAGGGGGCCTCATCGCGAGGCGGCTTCTCGACGATGGCCTGCATCGGCAGGGACATGCCCTCGCTCAGCGCCTCCCCCTTGATGTCGGCGATGCCGTATTTGTCCACTTCGCTCTCGGGGACGGCTTCCACCATGATCTGGCTGATGTGGTTCTCTTCGAACATGTGCACCATCTCGGCCAGATTGTCCTGCTTGAGATCGCTGGCCACCTCGTCGATCAGCACGTCCGGCAACAGTACCGCAAACGGGTTGTCGCCGATCAGCGGGCGGGCGCAGAGCACCGCGTGGCCCAGCCCTTTGGCTTCACCCTGACGCACGTGCATGATGGTGACGTCTTTCGGGCAGATGTGTTGCACCTCTTCCAGCAGCTGACGCTTGACCCGCTTCTCGAGGGTCGCTTCCAGCTCGAAACTCTTGTCGAAGTGGTTCTCAATGGAGTTCTTGCTTGAGTGGGTAACCAGGATGATCTCCTTGATGCCGGCGGCGATGGCTTCACGCACCACATACTGGATCAGCGGTTTGTCGACGACGGGCAGCATCTCCTTGGGGATGGCCTTGGTGGCGGGGAGCATGCGGGTACCCAGACCGGCGACGGGAAGAACGGCTTTGCGTACAACGAGGGGTGTCTTTTTCATGGAGAGAGTCCAGAGATACAAAGTGGGCCCATGATACCCGAAGAAAAATAGGGCAGCCACAGGCTGCCCTCAGGATGGAAGTGGCGGGAACCGGTTACTTGACGATGATCATGTCCCGATTTGCTTCCAGCGTGGCGGGCCCGATACCGCTGACATCGGCAAGTTGGTCAACAGTGGTGAACTTGCCCTGTTTCTCGCGATAATCGACGATGGCCTGTGCCTTCTTCTCGCCGATGCCCTTGAGTGCAGTCAACTCGTTGATACTGGCGGTATTCAGGTTCACCTTGCCACTCTCCTTGGCGGTGGCAACCGTGGTGGCCGGTTTGGCGGCGGGCTTGTCGGCGGCCAGCAGGGGCTGGCTGAGCAGCGGCAGGCAGCTCAGCAGCAGGGTGGCGGTCAGGGTCTTGTAGTTCATGGCGTCACGTCCTTGTGTTGTGGGTTTCGCTATTGAGGATTAGTCGAGCCGCGCCACTTTTTGTCTGTCATATCTGACACTGTATAAGTCAGAGCAAACGGCTATAAGCCTCCTCTATCCAAAATGGGTACACTGCTCCAACCATTTGACCAGGATGTCTTTTTCCATGTTTTTTCCCGCAATCTCCGAGCTGGAGCCCATCGCCCATGCCGCCGGCGAGGTCATCATGGCCATCTACAGTCAGCCCTTTGCGGTGGAGTACAAGGGGGACGAGAGTCCGCTGACTGCCGCCGACAAGGGGGCACACGAGCTGATTGTCGCGGCGCTGGCCCGGCTCACCCCCGACATTCCCGTGCTGTCGGAAGAGTCCTCCCCCGAGGTGATGGCGGCGCGACTCGGCTGGTCCCGCTATTGGCTGGTGGATCCGCTCGATGGCACCAAGGAGTTCGTCTCCCGCAACGGCGAGTTCACCGTCAATATCGCGCTGATCGAGCATGGCCAGCCACTGTGGGGTCTGGTCTATGCCCCCGTACTGGACAGGCTCTGGTATGGCGGCAAGGGGGTGGGGGCTTGGCGCATTGCCGATGGCAAGCGTGAGGCTATCCAGACCCGACCTCATCAGGAAGGCACACCCTGGCGCGTGGTGGGCAGCCGCAATCACCTGTCACAGGAGACCCTCGATTACCTAGCGCGCTTTGGTGACATGGCTCGGGGGGAAATTGAGCTGGTCTCCATGGGTAGTTCGCTCAAGTTCTGCATCATCGCCGAGGGGGGCGCCGAGCTCTATCCGCGCCTTGCCCCGACCTGCGAGTGGGATACGGGGGCGGCGCAGGCGGTACTGGAAGGAGCTGGCGGCAGCGTCACCCAGCTCGATGGCTCGCCGCTGCGCTACAACAAGCCCGACATCCTCAACCCCTGGTTCGTGGCCAAGGCATAGACGAGGTATCGGGATGCAAAAAGGCCGGACGGGAGTAAGCCTCCAGTCCGGCCTTTTTTATTTCTCTACTGCCCTTGGGTCAGAAGACCTTCTTGAACGGCTTGATGGTCACCTTGGCATAGACACCGGCCGCCACATAGGGGTCGGCATCGGCCCAGGCCTTGGCATCCGCCTGCGAAGCAAATTCGGCGATGACGGTGCTGCCGGTAAAGCCGGCATCGGCCGGATCCTCGGCATCGATGGCCGGGTTGGGGCCGGCGGTGAGCAGCCGTCCCTCATCCTGCAGGGCTTGCAGCCTGGCCAGATGGGCCGGGCGTGCCTGCTTGCGCAGCGGCAGGCTGTCCTGAACATCTTCGGAGTAGATGAGATACCACATGAGAGGATCCTTTTCTGATGGCGGTTATTTTTTCAGTTCGTCTTCTTGCTTGGTCAGCTGCTCGGCAGGCAGGTGGCGATAGAGATAGACACCACTCAGCAGGGTGAACACCAGGGTCATGCCGAGCAGGCCAAACACCTTGAAGTTGACCCACACCTCTTGCGGCAGGTTGAAGGCCACATAGAGGTTGAGCAGGCCGCAGAGGGTAAAGAAGCCGACCCAGCCGAGATTGACCCGATCCCAGACGGGATCCGGCGCCTGCAGCTCCTTGCCCAGCATCTGCTTGATGAGGTTCTTGCCAAAGCCGTAGCGGCTGATGAGCAGGCCCAGCGCGAACAGTACGTTGATGACGGTCACTTTCCATTTGATGAAGGTGTCGTCGTGGAAGATGACGGTCAGGCCGCCAAAGAAGCCGACCAGCAGGAAGGTGAACAGCTGCATCTTCTCGACTTTGCGATAGCGAACCCAGCTGTAGGCGAGCTGCAGGCCGGTCACCACCACCAGGGCGCCGGTGGCCATGTAGATGTCGTAGAACTTGTAGACCGCAAAGAAAACGATAAGGGGAATAAATTCAATAAATTGCTTCATGTCTGGCTCGTCGCCCTCAAGAGTGGAACGCAAAATTTCATCCAGTGTACCTGCCCGATAGGCAACGGCAAATGAATAAGACCGCTCATTCGCCAGCCAGTTCCTCAGCCAAATAGCTGCCCTGCGATCTCGGCGCCCAACCGTTTCTGATCTGCTAGCAGCTCGCGAATATGTCGCTCTTCGATGAGCGGATTGAGCAGCACGGCCCGCAACAGGGTGAGCGGTTGGGCACCGTAGCGACCCACGGCCCGCTGGGTGCGGGAGACAAAACTGTGCCCCTCGGCGCGTTGGGCCTTTTGCAGCGCGACGTTGAAGGCATTGACCTGTTCGTTGGCGGCTTCGTCCAGCACCTTGCCCTGCAGATGAGGGGGGAGGCAGCGATAGGAGAGCAGGTTCATCACCGGGGCCGACATCAGTTCGAAGGCCGGATCCTGGTCGATGAGGCTGGCCATCAGGCGGGCCCGGTCGTAGTTGGCCTCGATGAGCTCGGCATAGCCCTGCTGGCCGAACAGCTGGAAGGCGGCATCCAGATAGAGGGCGTTGGCCGGGCGGGTTCCCTCCAGGGTGAAGCGCCCCTGATCAAAGGAGCTGGCGCGGATGGCGTAGGGGGCCTCCCGCTTGACCGCCATCATCAGATCCGGCTGGCGGCAGAGCAGCATACCGGTGCCGAGCGGCACCAGCAGTTGCTTGTGGCCATCCAGGGTGACGGTGTCGGCGTGCTCGATCCCCGCCAGCAGCCCTTGATAGCGGGGCGAGAAGAGAGTCGGGCCACCCCAGGCGGCATCCACGTGGAAGTGGATCTGCTCGCGAGCGGCGATGGCTGCCAGCTCAGGCAGCGGGTCGATGGAGCCGAAGTCGGTGCTGCCGGCCACGCCGACCAGAGCCAGCACCTTGAGCTTCTGCTCCTTGCACTGGGCCAGCGCCTGCTCCAGCGCGGCCAGACTGAGCCGGTTATGCTGGTCGGTCTCGAGGCGCCAGACGCTGCGCGCCCCCAGCCCCAGCAGATCCATCCCCTTGTCGAAGGAGTAGTGCATCAGCCGCGAGCCCAGGATGACGGCACCGCGATAGCCCTGCTCATAGAGGGCGAACAGGTTGTCGCCACAGGCACGGTTGCGGGCCAGCCAGATGGCGGTGACGTTGGCGATGGTGCCGCCGCTGGTCATGACGCCGAGCGCCGCATCCTTGGCATGCATATGGGTGCCGTAGAAGGACTCGTCGGCGCGATAGACGAGGCGGTGCAGCTTGGCCAGCACCTCTCGCTCCAGAAAGCTGAGCAGGCGGGAGGATTCCATCTTCATCGGGTTCTGGTTGAGCATCACCACCAGACGGGAGAGCTCGGCGGTGAAGGCCGGCAATGGTGCCGTCATATGGCCCATGTAGCGTGGCGAGGTCAGGTGGGAGGCGCCGGGCACCAGGGTGGCCAGCCTGGTCAGGTAGTCCGCCATAGCGAGCCCCGCTTCCGGCATGCCCGATTGTTCAAGCTGGTGGGTGAACTGGTCGCGCTGATAGGGAGCCTGACTGTCATCCGAGTGGTGGAAGGTCTCCAGCAGATCCGTCATGGCCTGGCCAAAGGCCGGATCCGGTTGTGCAAACAGCTCAGTCAACTTCATCAGGTTCTCCAGACCGGGTTGCCGGGGAGTCGGGGGTGAACAAGGGGCGGCAACAGCTAAGTGGGCATCGGCCGCAGAGCATACACCAAAGGTCAACGGCTGACAGCCATGCGCGAGGTGGGGAAACATCGCAAATAGGGGCTGATCATCTTTAAGCTAACGCTTGTACTCTGAAATGACGGCAGCTAGAGTGAGCGCAGTTTGGGCAGGAGTATGCAATGAGCAGTGTGACGGATTATTCGCCCCGCGAGGAGTTGGCCAACCGCCTCAGCCACGGGCTGGGGTTGGTGCTGGGGATCCTGGGGTTGGTGTTGTTGTTGAACAAGGGCTGGGCGCAGGGCACCCAGGCACTGATCAGTTACAGCCTGTATGGTGGCAGCCTGGTACTGCTCTATCTGGCCTCGACCCTCTATCACAGCATGGCGGAGGGGCCGGCCAGACGCTGGTGCAAGGTGTTTGATCACTGTGCCATCTATCTGCTGATCGCCGGTACCTATACCCCTTTTCTGCTGGTGGCGCTCGACACGCCGCTGGCACAGGGGCTGATGGTGGTGATCTGGGGGCTGGCGCTGGCAGGGGTGGTGTTCAAGCTGCTGTTCATCAACCGCTTCAAGAAGCTGTCGCTGTTTACCTACCTGATGCTGGGCTGGCTGTCGTTGCTGGTGGTCTATCAGCTTTATATCCATCTGGAGGGGGAAGGCTTGCTGCTGCTCGGGCTGGGTGGTCTCATCTACAGCCTGGGGGTGATCTTCTATGTGGCCAAGCGCATCCCCTACAACCACGCCATCTGGCATCTGTTCGTGCTGGGGGGCAGTGTTTGTCACTTTATGGCCATTTATGGCTACGTCGCATAACTAGCCCTTAATTGGTATTTTTTACCGCTCGAAAGGATAAATTCGTGCGGTATCACACAGTTGACCGCGGCGTTTGCTGACAAGCTAGGGACAGTTCAATTCGCAAAGGATGCACGAAATGAGTGATATCGCGCTTTCCATCAGCATGTTGTCGCTGGTGGCAGTGCTGGGGCTCTGGCTGGGGAACTGGCGAGTCTATGGCGTCGGTCTCGGGATCGGAGGGGTGCTGTTCGGCGGCATCATAGTGGGCCACTTCGCCGGCCTCTCTGGGCTGGCGCTGGATGAGCAGACCCTGCACTTCATTCAGGAGTTCGGCCTGATCCTGTTTGTCTACACCATCGGCATTCAGGTAGGTCCCGGCTTCTTCTCCTCCCTGCGCAGCTCCGGCCTCAAGCTCAACGGGTTTGCCGCCCTGCTGGTACTACTCGGCTGCGCCGTGGCGGCAGCCCTGCATCAGCTGTTTGATGTGCCGCTGCCGGTGATCCTGGGGGTCTTCTCCGGCGCCGTGACCAACACCCCTTCCCTCGGTGCCGGCCAGCAGATCCTGGCCGAGCTGGGGGCCGCCCCCGGCTCCACCGGCCTGATGGGGATGGGCTATGCGGTCGCCTATCCGTTCGGCATCTGTGGCATCTTGTTGACCATGTGGCTGATCCGCATGTTCTTTCGCATCAAGATCGACGAAGAAGCCGCCCAGTTTGAACAACAGGCCGGCAAGACCAAGGAGAGTCTGCAGACCATCAACATCGCGGTGCGCAACCCCAACATCCACGGTCTGATGCTGAGCGAGATCCCGAGTCTCGACGAGGCCGATGTCATCTGCTCGCGCCTCAAGCGCGGCGAGGAGCTGATGGTGCCCAAGCCTGAATCGCGCATCGAGCTGGGCGACCTGCTGCACCTGGTGGGTGAGCGACACGCCCTGCGCAAGGTGCTGCTGGTGCTGGGGGAGGAGGTGGAGACCTCGCTCTCCACCCGCGGCACCGACTTGCGGGTGGAACGGGTGGTGGTGACCAACGAGCAGGTGCTCGGCAAGAAGATCCGCGATCTCGACATCAAGCAGAAGTACGACGTGGTGATCTCGCGCCTCAACCGGGCCGGCATCGAACTGGTGCCGACCAGCCAGACCAGCCTGCAGTTCGGCGATATCCTCAATCTGGTAGGACGACTCGACGCCATCGAAGCGGTCACCAATGTGGTGGGCAACGTGCAGCAGAAACTGCAGCAGGTGCAGATGCTGCCGGTGTTCATCGGCATCGGTCTCGGCGTGCTGCTCGGCTCCATCCCCTTCTACCTGCCGGGCTTCCCGGCCGCGCTCAAGCTGGGTCTGGCGGGCGGGCCGCTGGTGGTGGCGCTGATCCTGTCGCGCATCGGCAGCATCGGCAAGCTCTACTGGTTCATGCCCCCCAGTGCCAACCTAGCGCTGCGGGAGATCGGCATAGTGCTGTTTCTGGCGGTGGTGGGCTTCAAGTCCGGCGCCGGCTTCATCGATACCCTGATCAACGGTGACGGCCCGGCCTGGATGATGTACGGGGTGGCGATCACCCTGATCCCGCTGCTGGTGGTCGGGGTGCTGGCCCGTCTGTACGGCAAGATGAACTACCTCACCCTGTGCGGTCTGCTGGCCGGCTCCATGACGGATCCTCCCGCCCTGGCGTTTGCCAACGGCATGCATCCCACCAGTGGTGCCAGCGCGCTCTCGTACGCGACCGTCTATCCGCTGGTGATGTTTCTGCGGATCATCTCGCCCCAGTTGCTAGCCATCCTGCTGTGGGCTGGCAGCTGAATATGACCCCGAATGGGAGCACTGGAGGTGCTCCCTTCATATTTTTGCAACACATTGATCATCTTGATTTTATTTTTTATTCCCACCGCTATTGACCCTTCTGTTTAACCGACCGTTCCGGCCTCGAATCAGTCTATCCATTCGAATTTTCTAACTGGTTTCTGGTGCCGTTCACGGGCACATTAGACGGTGGAATATTGCATGCCAATAGAGATTCAGGAGAGAACATGAGCAACCACGAAATTGCATTGGATCAGGACGTTGTCGTTACCCAGTTGAAAGGCAAGGTTTACCTGGTCGCCGCAGATGGCAGCCAGCAACCGCTCGCCGAAGGCGATATCCTGCCCAAGAATGCCGTGTTGATCACTCCTGAGGGCGCCAGCTTCAAAGGTGGCAACCAGACTTTCACCCTGAGCCCGACCAACGAGCAGCAGGCTGAGGATGAAACGTCTCAAGAGCCGCTGCTTGCCCAGAACGTGCCGAGCGACAATCCCAATGACATTGCTGCCCTGCAGCAAGCCATTCTGGGTGGCGCCGACCCGACCAAGGCATTTGAAGCCTCTGCTGCCGGTGGGGCTCCTGCCGCCGGTGGTGGTATTGGCGGCGTGGCCGGCGCCAGCGGCAATGGTGGTTTCGTCACCATCGACCGTACCGGCGATGCCACCATAGCGGCGGCGGGTTTTGATACTACCTATCAAACCGATGCCGGCGTGACCGCGGATGCACTGCCGGGTGAAGAGAACCGCCTGATCGATCTGGTGCCGCCGGTGATCACCGTCTCTGCGCCTGACAATACCAACGACACTACCCCGACCATCACGGGTACCACGGATGCCGCCGCCGGCAGTACCGTGACCCTGCTGGTGACCGATGCCAATGGCAACCAGCAAACCCTGATCACCACCGTCAATCCGGATGGTACCTTCAGCGTGGATGTCACCACGCCGCTGCCGGATGGTTCCTACACCGTCACGGGCAGCGTCACCGATCCGGCCGGCAACACCGGCACCGCGACTGACGATGGCAGTGTGGACAGTACCGCTCCCTCGGCACCGCAAGTGGACATCCAGGACGGGGCGGACAATGTCATCTCCGCCAATGAGCGCGAGAACGGGGTGGATGTCATCATCCGGCTGCCGGGCGATGCCAAGGCCGGCGATCGCCTCGATGTGGACTGGAATGGTGATGGCGTACCCGACTCCAGCAGAATTCTGACGACCGACGATATCGGCCGCACCCAGGTCACCCTGACCATCCCCACCACGGATCTGCCGGTCAACGGCCCCATCACTGTGGATGCCACCCTGACCGACCCGGTGGGCAACACCTCGCCCAAGGGAACCGACAACAGCGTGGTGAATGCCGCACCCCAGCCGGGCGACGACCAGTTCACCGTGGCAGAGGATGGCACCGTTACCATCAATGTGCTTGGCAACGACACGGATGCGGATGGTGATCCTCTCACCATCACCGCCATCAACGGCCAGGCCATTGCAGAAGGCGGCACGGTTGCGATCAGCAACGGCTCCGTCACCCTGAACAATGGCCAGCTGATCTTTACACCGGCTCCGGATTTCAACGGCAACATCGCATTTGAATACACAGTTACCGATGGCCTGAACAGCGCCACAGGCGGCGTGACCGGGACTGTTACGCCGGTCAACGATGCCGCGGTGATCTCCGGTACTGACACCGGTGGCGTGACCGAAGATGAAAGCAACCCGACCCTGACCGAGACCGGTACCCTGACCGTGACCGACGTGGACGGCGCGGATGAAGCCAAGTTTGTGGCCGGCAACGGCACCCCGAGCGCCGGGGCACTGGGCAGCCTCTCCATCACCGAGACCGGAGCCTGGAGCTACAACGTCGACAACAGCAAGGTGCAGTACCTGGGCGAAGGCGAGACCAAGGTCGAGACCTTTGTGGTCGAGTCCGTGGATGGCACCACCCATACCGTCACCATCACCATCACCGGTGTGAACGACAGCGCCGTCATTGGTGGTGTCGACAGCGGCAACGTGGTGGAAGACGAGACCAACCCGACCCTGACCGAGACCGGTACCCTGACCGTGACCGACGTGGATGGCGCGGATGAAGCCAAATTTGTGGCCGGCAACGGCACCCCGAGTGCCGGTGCGCTGGGCAGCCTGACCATCACCGAGACCGGAGCTTGGAGCTACAACGTCGACAACAGCAAGGTGCAGTACCTGGGCGAAGGCGAGACCAAGGTCGAGACCTTCACCGTGGCCTCGGTCGATGGCACCACCCATACCGTCACCATCACCATCACCGGCGTGAACGACAGCGCTGTCATTGGTGGCACTGACTCCGGCAACGTGGTGGAAGATGAAAGCAACCCGACCCTGACCGAGACCGGCACCCTGACCGTGACCGACGTGGATGGCGCCGATGAAGCCAAGTTTGTGGCTGGCAACGGCACCCCGAGCGCCGGTGCGCTGGGCAGCCTGACCATCACCGAAGGCGGCGCCTGGACCTACAACGTCGACAACAGCAAGGTGCAGTACCTGGGCGAAGGCGAGACCAAGGTTGAGACCTTCACCGTGGCTTCGGTCGATGGCACTACCCATACCGTGACCATCACCATCACTGGTGTGAACGACTCTGCCGTGATCGGTGGCAGCGACAGCGGTGCAGTCACCGAAGATGAAAGCAACCCGACCCTGACCGAGAGCGGCACCCTGACCGTGACCGACGTGGACGGGGCGGATGAGGCCAAGTTTGTGGCGGGCAACGGCGTGGCCAGCACTGGCGCGCTGGGTAGCCTGACCATCGATGCCGATGGCAACTGGACCTACGACGTGGCCAACGGCGACGTGCAGTACCTGGGCGAAGGCGAGACCAAGGTTGAGACCTTCACCGTGGCCTCGGTCGATGGCACCACCCATACCGTCACCATCACCATCACCGGCGTGAACGACTCTGCCGTGATCGGTGGCACCGACAGCGGTGCAGTCACCGAAGATGAAACCAACCCGACCCTGACCGAGACCGGCACCCTGAGCGTGACCGACGTGGACGGGGCGGATGAGGCCAAGTTTGTGGCCGGCAA
>NZ_JBFODH010000026.1:0-128803 GCF_040908225.1 Aeromonas sp. R5-3
CTGACCCCATGCCGAACTCAGAAGTGAAACGCTGTAGCGCCGATGGTAGTGTGGCATTCGCCATGCGAGAGTAGGACACTGCCAGGCACCCAATTTTAGATTACGCGGTGAGCGTGGTCTTTACCGGTTAGTGTGCTGATATGGCTCAGTCGGTAGAGCGCATCCTTGGTAAGGATGAGGTCCCCAGTTCGATTCTGGGTATCAGCACCATTTTCAAGTAGTACAGCTTTTGCCTGACGGCAATAGCGCCGTGGAACCACCTGATCCCATGCCGAACTCAGAAGTGAAACGCGGTAGCGTCGATGGTAGTGTGGCATTCGCCATGCGAGAGTAGAACACTGTCAGGCACCCATTTAGAAGAGGCCTCCCATTCGGGAGGCCTTTTTGCATTGGAAATTTGCCGTTCTGATGGGTTTCTTTTAGTAAAAATGCTGGGATGTCAGCACGTTGCCCGTTACTCTTGGTCTGGTGTTGTCGCGCGTCATTGCCAGAGGAGTATGCATGGCCACGTTGAAGGAAATTGCACTGGAGGCGGGGGTTTCCCAGGCTACCGTGTCGAGGGTGCTCAATGAAGATCCGACGCTGAGCGTCAAGGAAGAGACCAAGCAGAAGATCTTTGAGATCGCCGAGCGGCTGGAGTACAAGACCAGCGGTGCCCGCAAGGGGGTTCACAAGAGCAAACTGCACTTCCTGGCGGTATATGCCTACCCGCAGAGCACCGAGGTCAACGACCCCTATTATCTGGCCATCCGCTATGGCATCGAGACCCAGTGCGCCCGACTCAACATCGAGCTGACCCACTTCTACAACGGTGCCGAGGGGCGCGATCTCTCTGCCGTCGACGGTATCCTGGTCATCGGCCATCTGCCTGCAGAGCGTCTCGCCGCGCTCCACTCCCTCTCTGCCCAGTTGGTGTTCGTGGATTGCCGTTCTCAGGGGGACTTTGACTCGATTGACGTGGATTTGGCGCTGATCAGTCAGCAGGTAGTGGACTTCTTCATCGCCCAGGGACACCAGCGCATCGGTTATATCGGCGGTCAGGATGATGGCCCGGATCTGCGCGAGCTGGCCTTCCTCGACTACGGTCAACGGCTGGGTGTGGTGCAGGAGAGCGACCTCTATCGCGGGGATTTCTCCAGCGCCTCCGGCTACACGTTGGCGAAGGAGATGCTGGTCGGGGATTGGCCCAAGGCGCTGTTCGTGGCCTCCGACTCCATCGCCATCGGCGTGCTGCGGGCCATTCACGAGAAGGGGCTGGCGATTCCCCAGCAGATCGAGCTTATCAGCGTCAACGATATTCCAACCGCCAAGTTCACCTTTCCGCCGCTCTCCACGGTGCGGATCCACTCCGAGTTGATGGGCTCCCAGGGGGTCAATCTGCTGGTTGAACGGCTGCGTGACGAGCGGGATATCCCGCTGCGGGTGCTGGTACCGAGCAAGTTGACCCTGCGTGGTACTACGCGATGATTTTAGTAAAATCATCTGATTTTTAGTCGCATCATCTTGCGGTGGTGCGACACCCCTCCCAAGCAAATCTCTTTCCCATATCATTCCATTTCATCATATCATATTGTTTTATAGTTGATTTTATTCCAGTTCAGCCAACTATCATCAACATCCATGCCACTCCTCCATACCTTTCCCTCCTTTATCTCCCGCTTCTGATCTCGCTCACAAAACCATCTGTGCATTGTGATCAGGTTAAAACTTTACCGATCTAAAACTGATATTTAGTAAATGTTTATCTAGAGTTTACCCAGTTAACGTTGCCTTGTTCCGGGAGGACATGTGAATAACTGGGAAAACGTCCAATTCGTTGGTGAAAACAGGCTGGCCCCGCGCGCCTACTTCTTCTCTTATGCCGACCACGGGCTGGCGGCCACCATGCAGCGCGAGCTGAGCCGCCGTTTTCTGAGCCTTGGCGGCCAGTGGCAGTTCCACTACTTCGATCACCCCCTGCAGGTGCCGGAGGCCTTCTATCACAGCCCCATGAACGAGTGGGGCCAAATCACCGTGCCCAACATGTGGCAGATGGAAGGGCATGGTCAGCTGCAGTACACCGACGAGGGTTTTCCCTTTCCCATCGATGTGCCCTTCGTGCCGACCAACAACCCCACCGGCGCCTATCAGCGCAGCTTCACGCTGAGCCCGGCCTGGGATGGCGAGCAGGTGATCATCAAGTTTGACGGGGTGGAGACCTACTTCGAGGTCTATGTGAACGGCCACTACGTCGGCTTCAGCAAGGGGAGCCGCCTCACTGCCGAGTTTGATATCAGTGCCTACGCCAACACCGGCGAAAACCTGCTGTCGGTGCGGGTGATGCAGTGGGCGGACTCCACCTATATCGAAGATCAGGACATGTGGTGGATGGCGGGGATCTTCCGCGACGTCTATCTGGTGGGCAAACCGGCCACCCATGTACAGGACTTCTTCATCCGCACCGCGCTGGCAGAGGACAACCAGAGCGCCACCCTGAGCTGCGACATCCAGCTCGAGAACCTGGGGGCAGCTGCCCGTGATCACCGTCTGGTCTGGTCCCTGCTGGATCAGGGCAGCGAGATCGCCAGCGGCTCGCTCGACCATCTCGCCATCGACGGCAAGTGTGATTGCCGCTTCACGCTGGATCTGGCCAACCCCCATCTGTGGAGCGCCGAAGACCCTTACCTCTATCAGCTGCAACTCTCCCTCTACAACGGTCAGGGTGAGCTGCTGGAGGTGATCCCGCAGCGGGTCGGGGTGCGTGAAATCACCGTCAAGGATGGCCTCTTCTACGTCAACGGTCACTACCTCAAGCTGCATGGGGTGAACCGCCACGACAACGACCACCTCAAGAGCCGTGCGGTCGGCATGGATCGTGTTGAACGCGATATCGTGCTGATGAAGCAGCACAACCTCAACTCGGTACGTACCGCCCACTACCCGAACGATCCTCGCTTCTACGAGCTGTGCGACCAGTACGGTCTGTTCGTGATGGCGGAGACCGACGTGGAGACCCACGGTTTTGCCAACGTCGGCGATCTCAGCCGCATCACCGATGACCCCTTCTGGGAGCCGGTGTTCGTGGATCGCATCGAGCGCCACGTGCACGCCCAGAAGAACCACCCCTCCATCATCATCTGGTCGCTCGGCAACGAGTCCGGCTACGGCTGCAACATCAGAGCCATGTACCAGCGCTGCAAGGCGATCGACCCGACCCGGCTGGTGCACTACGAAGAGGATCGCGATGCCGAGGTGGTGGATGTGGTGAGCACCATGTACTCGCGCGTCTCCCAGATGAACTGCTTCGGCGAGTTCCCTATGACCAAGCCGCGCATCCTCTGTGAATACGCCCACGCCATGGGCAACGGCCCGGGTGGCCTCAGCGAATACCAGCAGGTGTTTGACCGTCATCCCCATATCCAGGGTCACTACATCTGGGAGTGGTGCGATCACGGCATCCTGGATCAGGACGAGCAGGGGCGCCCGGTCTACAAGTACGGCGGCGACTACGGCGACTACCCCAACAACTACAACTTCTGCATGGATGGCCTCATCTACCCGGATCAGACCCCGGGGCCGGGCCTGCGCGAATACAAGCAGGTGCTCTGCCCGGTCAAGGTGCGCGCGCTGGATCTGGCGAGCGGCATGCTTGAGCTGGAAAACCGCTACTGGTTCTCCAATCTGGACGACATCCGCCTGTTGGTCGAGGTGAAGGCGGAAGGCGAACTGCTGGCGAGCCAGCAGCTGCGGGTGGAAGGTATTGCCCCCGGCGCCACCACAGAGTTGCAACTGGCACTGCCGACCCTCGACGAGCGGGAAACCTTCGTCCAGCTGCGAGTCATCAAGGCCACCGCCACTCGCTACAGTGCGGCAGAGCATGAGCTGGGCCAGTACCAGTTCCAGCTGAAAGAGTCGACTCGCCAGCTGCAACCCTTTGCCAATCCCAACGCCACCCCATTGCAGATCGCCGATGAACGCCTCGCGCTGACTTTGAGCGGTAGCGGCTTTGCCCTGCGCTTCTCGCGCCTCGACGGCAAGCTGGTGAGCTGGCAGCAGGATGGTATCGAGCTGATTGAGCGCTCGCCGCGCCTCACCTTCTTCAAGCCGATGATCGACAACCACAAGCAGGAGTACGAGAGCCTGTGGCACCCGAATCACCTGCAGATCATGCAGGAGCACTTCCGCACTCTGAGCTGGCGTCAGCTGGGTGAGGCGGTCGAGGTGACGGTGGAGAGCCTGATCGCGCCGCCGGTGTTCGACTTCGGCATGCGCTGCCGCTACGTCTACACCCTGAGCCCGAACGGCCAGCTGCACGTGGCGCTGTCCGGCGAGCCCTACGGCGGCTATGACGACATCATTCCCAAGATCGGTTTCGAGCTGGGTATTCGTCAGGATCTCGACCGGGTGCACTACTACGGCATGGGGCCGGGCGAAAACTATCAGGACAGCCGCCAGAGCAACTGGATCGACAGCTTCCAGAGCACAGTGGGCGAGATGTGGGAGCACTACCCTTTCCCGCAGGACAACGGCAACCGCCAGCAGGTGCGCTGGGCGACCCTGACCAACCGTCACGGCGCCGGTCTCTACGTGCGGCCCGATGCCCCCATCAACCTGAGCGTCTGGCCCTACAGCTGGGAGCATATCCACGGGGCGCAGCACATCAACGAGCTGGAGCCCTGTGGTTATCTCACCCTCAATCTGGATCACAAGGTGCTGGGGCTGGGTTCCAACTCCTGGGGCTCCGAGGTGCTGGACTCCTGGCGGGTGCGCTTCGAGCCGTTCAGCTTCGGTCTGACCCTGCTGCCCATTGCCCGTGGCAACCTCAATCCGGCTGCGCTGGCCGGGCTCGATCTCACCATCAACGGCGGGAGGAACCTCGCATGATCACCCTGGACAACCTGACCCTGTTCAAAAATATCTACCGGGAGGGCAAGAAGTGGGGCCGCTGCGTGGAGGCCATCGACAACCTGCCGAACCTCAAGCCAGGTATCTGCCACTCCATCGGTGACTCCCTCACCTACCGCTTGCAGGAGGGGGCCAGCCCAGCCACCTCACTGTTCGAGGGGCAGCGCCGCTACTTCGACGTTCACTACTACCTGGAAGGGGCAGAGACGGTGGAGTGGGCTGCCAAGTCGGAGCTGGGGGTCGAGCAGGCCTACGACGACACCACTGACCGCGAGTGGCTGGCCGGTGAGGTGCGTGAGCGCCAGCAGGTCGGCAATGGGCAGGTGGTGATCTTCGAGAACGACGAGGCCTACCGATTCGTCGGCGACGGGCCGGTGCGCAAGCTGATCATCAAGGTCACCGTCGAAGGCGGCTACTTCAAAAACAAATAACAAGCCGCCGGTTCTGCACTGACAAAGCCGGAAGGGCGGGGCTCACCCTACAAATCATGCCCCGCCCTTTCGCGAGATAACTACAGGTCTGGAGATGCACCATGTCTGATTCCAAACGCAATACGATAGGCAAGTTTGGTCTGCTGTCGCTCACCTTCGCGGCGGTATTCAGCTTCAACAACGTCATCAACAACAACATCGAGATCGGTCTGGCCTCGGCCCCGATGTTCTTTCTGGCCACCATTTTTTACTTCATTCCGTTTTGCCTGATCATTGCGGAGTTCGTATCACTGAACAAAAACTCCGAAGCGGGGGTGTATGCCTGGGTGAAGAGCTCCCTCGGCGGTCGCTGGGCCTTTATCTCCGCCTACACCTACTGGTTCGTGAACCTCTTTTTCTTCACCTCCTTGCTGCCGCGGGTCATCGCCTACGCCTCCTATGCCTTCCTCGGCTACGAGTACATTCTCACCCCGGTGGCGACCACGGCCTTGAGCATGGTGCTGTTTGCCTTTGCCACCTACGTCTCCACCAACGGCGCCAAGATGCTCGGCCCCATCACCTCGGTGACCTCGTCCCTGATGCTGCTGTTGACCCTCTCCTACATCCTGCTGGCGGGTGCGGCTCTGGTGGGCGGCGTGCAACCAGCCGACCCCATCACGGTAGAGGCCATGGTCCCCGATTTCAGCTGGGCCTTCCTGGGCATCACTACCTGGATCTTTATGGCGGCCGGGGGCGCCGAGTCGGTGGCGGTCTACGTCAATGACGTAAAAGGCGGCTCCAAGTCATTCGTGAAGGTGATCATCGTCGCCGGGATCTTTATCGGCGTGCTCTACTCCATCGCGTCTCTGCTGATCAACGTGTTCGTCCACAGCGACACCCTGAAATATACCGGCGGCTCGGTACAGGTGTTCGAGGGGCTGGCGGCTTACTTCGGTTTGCCGGAGATCCTGATGAACCGCTTCGTCGGGCTGGTCTCCTTCACCGCCATGTTCGGCTCCCTGCTGATGTGGACGGCGACCCCGGTGAAGATCTTCTTCTCCGAGATCCCGGCCGGCATCTTTGGCAAGAAAACCGTCGAGCTGAACGAGAACGGCGTGCCCGCCCGTGCAGCCTGGATCCAGTACCTCATAGTGCTGCCGCTGATGGTGATCCCGACCCTGGGCTCCAACACAGCGCAGGATCTGATGAACACCGTCATCAACATGACCGCTGCCGCTTCCATGCTGCCGCCGCTGTTCATCATGCTGGCCTACCTCAATCTGCGTCTGAAGCTCGACCACCTGCCGCGGGATTTCAAGATGGGGTCGCGCACTACCGGCATCGCCGTGGTATCGGTGTTGATCGCCATCTTCTCGGTGGGCTTCCTCGCCTCCACCTTCCCGACCGGCGCCGACATCATGACCATCGTCTTCTACAACGTCGGCGGGATCGTGATTTTCCTCGGCTTCGCCTGGTGGAAATACAACAGATACGAGGCCTCCCTCAGCGCCGAGGCGCGCGCCAAAGAGGCCGAGCCGGCGGCGCAGGTCGCCATGCAGGCGCCATAGGCACTGCATTGAATCCCAATCAGACCGGGTGGCCGTTGGCCACCCGCAAACCATTGAGCCAGATAAGGAGAAGAGCATGAGCGAGACGATCGAGTTTGCCGAATTCAAGCGGGTCGAGATGAAGGTGGGCAAGGTGCTGGAGGTGGTGCGCCACCCCGGGGCCGACAAACTCTACATCGTCCAGATCGACGTGGGGGGCGAGCGGCCGCTGCAGACCGTCACCAGTCTGGTGCCCCACTACCGCGAAGAGGAGCTGATGGGCAGCGAGGTGGTGGTGCTGACCAACCTCAAGCCCACCCGAATGCGCGGTGAGCGTTCCGAGTGCATGTTGCTCTGCGCCGAGACCCAAGACGAGAGCCAGAGCGTGCTGCTGCAGCCGCGGGTGCCGATGGCGCCGGGCACTCCGATCGTTTGAGTGGTTTTGCGAGCCGGTGCGGGAGACTGCACCTGTTCACCAACGAGGCCACCAAGTGGCCCGATCATAACAAGAGAGTAAAGCGCGGGGCCGACAGACCCTTGCCGAACATATCACAGAGTCACAGCGTTACCCGCAGGGAGCGCGAGTCCACTGGAGGACACCATGTCTGAATCCGTACGCGGCACCATAGGCAAGTTTGCCCTGTTGTCGATGACCTTTGCCGCCGTGTTCAACGTGCGCAACATCGTCAACAACAACATAGAGCTGGGGCTCAGTTCCGCCCCCATCTTCCTGCTGGCGACCATCGTCTACTTCATCCCGTTTGTTTTCATCATTGCCGAGTTCGTCTCGGCCAACAAAAACTCCGAGTCGGGGATGTACGACTGGCTGAAAAAACCGCTCGGCACCCGGATGGCCTATCTGGGCTCGTTTCTCTACTGGTTCGTGAACCTGTTCTGGTTCGTCTCATTGCTGCCCAACGTCATCGCCTACGCCTCCTACGCCATGCTGGGCTATGAGTACAGCTTCTCGCCCATGGTCACCTCGATCATCTCCATCGTGCTGTTTGCGGCGGCGACCCACATCTCCACCAAGGGGGCGAGCTGGCTCGGCAAGATTGCCGAGATCGTGGCCTACGGCGTGTTTGCCCTGTTCGCCATCTATGTGCTGGGCGCCCTGATGGCCCTCGGTGGCGATCATGTACCGGCCCAGCCCATCACCCTGGAGGCGATGACTCCCACCATCAACTGGGCGACGCTGGGCATCATGTGCTGGATCTTCCAGGCGGCGGGCGGTGCCGAGACGGCGGCGGCCTACCTCAATGACGTGAAGGGGGGCCAGAAGTCCTTCATCAAGGTGATCATCAGTGCGGGTATCGTTATCGGTGCCATGTATGCGGTCGGTTCCCTGCTGGTGAATGTGTTCGTGCCGCGCGAGAGTCTCACCTATGCCGGCGGCATGGTGGAGATCTTCACCGGCATGGCCCAGTACTTCGGGCTCTCCGAGGCGCTGGTGGGCCGCTTCGTCGGCGTGGTGCTGTTCATCGCCATGTTCGGCTCCATGATGATGTGGACCTCGGCGCCGGTGAAGATCCACTTCTCCGAGATCCCGCAGGGGGTCTACGGCGAGAAGACCACCCAGCTCAACGAGCACGGCGTGCCGGTGCGCGCCGCCTGGTGGCAGTTTGTCTTCGTGTTCGTGATGCTGGTGGTCAACGGCTTCGGTTCCGAGTCGGTGCAGCAGATGATGAACACCGCCATCAACCTCACCGCCGGTACCGCCATGCTGCCGCCGATCTTCATCATGGTGGCCTACTTCGTGTTCCGCTGGAAACACGACGACACCCCGCGCGAGTTCCGCATGGGATCGCGCAAGTTCGGGATGGGGGTGGTGTCGGTGCTGATCGCCATCTTCGTGGTGAGCATGAGCGCCTCCGCCTTCCCGGCCGGGGTCGATCTGGTGCGCGCCTTCTTCATCAACGTCTTCATGACGGCGGTCTTCTCGGCGCTGGCCTACTGGTGGATCTCCCGTTTCGAGAAGCGGCAGGTCCGCAAGCAGGCAACCGGCACAGCCGGCGGCAAGCTGGCCAAACAGAGCTGAAGCACAAGGCTGGCCGGATCCGGTGGCCAGCCGGGTTTGCTTAATTTCCGGCAGATAAAGGGGGGCGCTCAACTTTGCGCCTCCCGCTTATCGGGGTAAGCTGGGGATCCGTTTCAACAGGAGCTGTGCCACAGCTCCTGTTGTGTTTCCTGTCGTCCCCGATCACCGGCTCCGCGTGGGGACGGGATCTGCTTTCACCGGAGACCGCTCGTGCGTCTGGATCCCTTTACCTCTGTACTGATTGTGGTGGTCGCGCTGGCCTCCTTCTTCCCCTGCGAGGGGCAGGTAGCCGTCTGGTTCGGTCTGCTGACCAAGCTGGCGGTAGCGCTCTTGTTCTTCATGCATGGTGCCAAGCTGTCGCGCCAGAACCTGCTGGCGGGCCTCGGCCACTGGCGGCTGCACCTGGTGGTGATGGCCAGCACCTTCGTGCTGTTCCCGCTGTTGGGGCTGCTGCTCACGCCGCTGGTGCCCCACTGGCTGAGCCCGGCCATCTACCTCGGTTTCTTGTATCTGTGCGCCCTGCCTGCCACCGTGCAATCGGCCATCGCCTTCACCTCGATGGCCGGCGGCAATGTGTCGGCGGCGGTGTGCAGCGCCTCGGCCTCCAGCATTCTCGGCATCTTCCTCTCGCCGGTACTGGTGGGGCTGATGATCAATGTGCAGGGGGAGGGGGTCGATACCTGGCACTCCATTCAGGCCATCATGGTGCAGCTGATGCTGCCGTTCGTGGTGGGCCACCTGTCGCGCCCGCTCATCGGTCGCTGGGTCGACAGCCACCGGCCGCTCATTGGCAAGCTGGACCAGAGCTCCATCCTGCTGGTGGTCTATGTGGCCTTCAGCGAGGCGGTGGTGCAGGGGATCTGGCATCAGGTAGGCTGGTACGATCTGGCCAGTATAGTGCTGCTGAGCTGCGTTCTGCTGGCACTGGTGCTGGGCTGGAACGTCTGGATCAGCCACCGCCTCGGCTTCAACAGGGCGGACGAGATCACCATCGTCTTCTGCGGCTCGAAGAAGAGCCTAGCCAACGGGGTGCCGATGGCCAACGTCATGTTCCCGGCCGCCAGCGTCGGGGTCATGGTGCTGCCGCTGATGATCTTCCACCAGATCCAGCTGATGGTGTGCGCCGTGCTGGCTCGTCGCTACCGCGAGCAGGAGGCCGTACCCCAGGTGCAGCAGGGGTAAGACGCCCGGATAAAAAAGAGGGAGGCCAGTGGGCCTCCCTCTTTCGTTTGCCGCCTCGTCAGCGTTTGCGCCAGACGGTGAGCTGGGCCACCGTGTGCTGGTACTTGCGGGCGGTCTCGCGGATGACGAAGGGGACGTCCCGCGGGGGCATGTGCTCCTCGAACTCCTCCGCCAGCAGCCGCTGCAACGACTGATAGGTGCCGAGGGCCTCGCCGTTCTCGCGCACACCGCCGAGCCAGTTGGCTTTTGGGGTGTAGTCGGTCAGCCAGGTGTAGGGGCTGGTGAGCACCAGCAGGCCGCCGCTGCGAAGGCGCGGAGCGATGTCCCGCAGGAAGCGGGCAGGTTCCCGCAGCCGGTCGATGAGGTTGGAGGCGAGCACCAGATCGTAGTCCGCATACTTGGGCTTGAGGTTGCAGGCATCCCCCTGGCTGAAGTGAACGCGATCGGCCTGCTGGCGGCCGAGCTCATGGCGGGAGAGCCGCGCCTCGCAATACTCCACCAGCTCCCCCTCCATCGGCACCGCGTAGCGGAAGCTGTCCTGGCTGGCGAGCGCCAGCGCCACGTCGATGAAGCGGGCCGAGTAGTCGACCCCGTCCACGTGGGCGAAGTGGCGCGCCAGCTCGAAGCTGGCGCGGCCGGTGGCGCAGCCGATGTCGAGCGCGCGCTCATGGCGGCTGCAGAGCTCGCTGGCAAGGCCGGCCAGAGCCTCGGCGTAGTTGGCGACCCCGAAGTGGTTCGGCCCGTACTGGAAGTCGAGATACTGAGCGACGAGCGTGTCGGTTTCATAGGGATTCACGATGACGGGCTCCTGATGGCGGGATACCAGATAGCGGAAGCCCGCATGCTGGAAGAAGTGGCGACGGAAGGCGTAGCGGGAGGACTTGAGCGCCTCGTTGCCGGTACTGATCCAGCTGCCCCCCTTGATCAGGGTGTGTTTGCCGTCGAAGGTGGGGGTGGAGAAGTCGTCGTAGAGGGGGTGCACCTTGAACCCCTCGAAGCCGTCGATGGCGGTGCTGGTCCACTGCCAGACGTTGCCCACCAGATCGAAGAAGCTGCCCTGCGGACAGGCATCCACCGGACAGGAGGAGGCGAAGCGAGCCAGGTTGATGTTGCCGGGCGCCTCGATCCAGTCCGGCTGGTCACCAGCCAGCTGTTCGCGCAGCAGCATCCACTCCGCCTCGCTCGGCAGCTGGATGGGCAGGCCGGTCTGGGCCGCCTGCCAGCGGCAGAAGGCGGCGGCCTCCAGCTGGTTCACCTCCGCCGGCCAGTCCCAGGGCATAGGAACCTGCCTTGTCATCAGTCGCAGTTGCAGTTGCTCGGGCTCGAGGGGGTCGCCGACCCAGAAGGTGGGCATGCGGGCCCCGGCATACTGGCGCCAGCCCCAGCCTTCGTCATCCCACCAGTCACGGGTCTCGTAGCCGCCCGCCTGCACGAAGTCGAAAAATTCTGCGTTGCTCACCAGCATGCGGCTGGCCTGGAAGGGGGCCAGTTCGATGTGGCGCTCGCCATATTCGTTGTCCCAGCCGTAGGTGGCGTCCTGTTTGCCAAGCCGCACCCGGCCACCGGCCACCGGCAGCAGGCTGTTGGCGGGCACCTCGTCACGGCGATGGCGCGCCTCGAGGCAGACCGGCCACTGGGGCTGGCTGCGCACCCAGGCCAGCGGCAGCTGGCGGATCAGCACGCTGGAGGTTTCGAGGTGGATGCGCTCGTGCTCTATGCCCATCAGGATGACCCAGGCCGGGCTCTGCCAATGGATGGGCAGCTCGATCGGCATCCGCTCGATGAAATCACACACCAGGGCGCGCACCCGGCCCCGATAGTCGCGCAGCTCGCTGACGGAGGGCCAGTCGTAGTGGGTCTCGTCCAGATCGTCCCAGCTCATCTCGTCCACCCCGATGGCGACCATGGCCTCGATGCGGGCGTCGAGGCGGCCCTCGATGAGGCGTGCCGCCAGCAGCTTGTTGATGAAGAAGGCGGCGGTGTGGCCGTAGTAGAAGATGAGCGGGTGGCGCAGGGGGATCGCCTTGTCAAACCAGGCCCGCTCGTCGGCCAGGCAGTCGAACAGCGAGTCGTAGAGATCGAAGGTCTGGCAGAAGTAGGTGAGCAGCTCGCGGCGTTTTTGTTCGGGATCGCTGCCAGTCAGCAGCGGGGTTCGGGTCGGTTCCGGCAGGCCGGTGGCGGTGGAATAGAGAAGAGTGGCTTGGGTCACGCTCTGACTCCTTGTTGGCAGTGAAGACTGACAAGACAGTGGTAATGGCATTACCGCAATGGAGAGCTTTGTACGCACAAAGTATCACTATTGGCTCAACAGACCGGCTCGGCAACCAAAAACTTCCACGGCTTGTCAGCATAGCGACCCCGCGAACGGCTCGCCAGCCAACCCTCCGCCTGCCCGTTCGGGGATGGTCAGATTCGCCAGTTTATGGTCTGAATGACTCTCTCTTTGCTGTACCCATGTGGAGTGAAAATGGATATCTTCTTGTAAATCATGTGGTTGATTAACTGGCACAGGCTTTGCGATGGATGCTGATCAAGGGGCCGCGACTGGCCAATACACAATGAGGAGAGTGGCGATGAAATGGATGATGGGCGCGGTGCTGGCGGTCGGGCTCAGCGGGTGCAGCTGGCTGGATGATACCCGGGTGAGCGGGGCGGGGGCCCTGATCGAGCAGCAGCACGGGATGGGCCGGCAGGTGACCCGGGTGCTGGCCGGGGTGCCCGCCAGTGTCCATCTGGTGGCCGGCGAGCCGCGCGGGGTGCGCATCCGCGGGCAGGAGAACCTGCTGCCTTACCTGGTGCTGAGCGAGCGGGGCGACAAGCTGGAGATCGAGGTGAAGGACGGTTACCGGCTCGACCCGACCGAACCGCTGGAGATCACCATCACCCTGCCCGCACTCCATGAGCTGGCGCTGGCAGGGGTTGCCAACGGCGAGCTGCGCGGCTTCAAGGGGGAGGCGCTGGTGCTGTCGGTGGCCGGGGTCGGTGACATAGTCGCCGACGGGCTCGAACTGGATCGGCTGGAAGGCAACATCGCGGGAGCGGGCAGTCTGGATCTGGGGAACAGCACGGCCAGGGCCGTCGAACTCAACATCGCCGGCTCGGGGGGTGTGCTGGGGGCCGGGCTCAAGGGGCGCGAGGTGGAGGTCAATATCGCCGGCAGCGGCGACGTGGAGGTCAGGGCGCAGGATCGGCTCAAGGTGGGCATCGCCGGCTCGGGTTCGGTCAGCTACTGGGGCGATCCCGTGCTGCAGAGCGAGATTGCCGGCTCCGGCGAGGTGAGCCGGCAGGGCAGCTGAATGGTCTTGTCCACCGACCAGAAGAAAACAGGCCCGTCACGGGCCTGTTTCGATCAGAGGTGGCGGGCGTGAAAGCGCAGGTGCGCCTCGATAAAGCTCGCCACGAAGTAGTAGCTGTGATCGTAACCGGGGTGGCGGTTGAGCTCCAGCGGCCACTCCTTGCCGGCGGCCACATCGGCCAGGGCATCGATGTGCAGCTGTTCGGCCAGGAAGGGATCGTCCAGCCCCACGTCTACCAGGGTCGGCAGTGGTTTGACCGACTCATTGCGCAGCAGCTGGCAGGCGTCCCACTCCTGCCACAGCAAGGGGTTGTTGCCGAGGTAGGCGCCGAGCGCCTTCTGGCCCCAGGGGCAGCGACTCGGGTGGCTGATGGGGCTGAAGGCCGACACCGAGCGGTAGCGACCGGGCTCGCGCAGGGCGGCGATGAGCGCCCCGTGGCCACCCATGGAGTGGCCGCTGATGGCGCGTTTCGTCGAGACCGGGAAGTGGGTCTCGATGAGCTCGGGCAGCTCGCGGGTGACGTAGTCGTACATCTGGTAGTGATCGCGCCAGGGGTGCTGGGTGGCGTTGACGTAGAAGCCTGCGCCCATGCCGAGATCGTAACCGGGGTCGTCCGCCACCTCTTCGCCGCGGGGGCTGGTGTCCGGCGCCACCAGGGCGATGCCGAGCTCGGCGGCGATGCGCTGGGCGCCCGCCTTCTGCATGAAGTTTTCATCGGTGCAGGTGAGGCCGGAGAGCCAGTAGAGCACGGGTACCTTCTGGCCGGTGAGGGCCTGGGGCGGCAGATAGATGGCGAAGCGCATCTCGCAACCCAGCACCTCGGAGGCGTGGCTGTAGCGCTTGTGCCAGCCGCCGAAGCTCTTGTTGCTGCTGATTATGTCCAGATTCATCGGGGGAACTCCTGCACCCCGCCCACGGTGGCGGGCGGGGTGATCATGCTCAGTAGTGGATGACGGTGCGGATGCTCTTGCCTTCGTGCATCAGATCGAACGCCTCGTTGATCTGCTCCAGCCCCATGGTGTGGGTGATGAAGTCGTCCAGCTTGAACTCGCCCTGCATGTAGCGCTGTACATAGCTCGGCAGTTCGCTGCGACCGCGCACGCCGCCGAAGGCGCTGCCGCGCCAGACCCGGCCGGTGACCAGTTGGAACGGACGGGTGCTGATCTCCTGGCCGGCGCCGGCCACCCCGATGATGACCGACTCACCCCAGCCCTTGTGGCAGCACTCCAGCGCCGCACGCATCACCTTGACGTTGCCGATACATTCAAACGAGAAGTCGACGCCGCCGTCGGTGAGCTCGACGATCACCTCCTGGATGGGCTTGTCATAGTCGTTCGGGTTGATGCAGTCGGTGGCGCCCAGCTTGCGGGCCAGCTCGAACTTGCTCTCGTTGATGTCGATGGCGATGATGCGGCCGGCCTTGGCCAGGCGAGCCCCGATCACCGCGGAGAGGCCGATGCCGCCCAGCCCGAAGATGGCGACGCTCTCACCCTCTTTCACCTTGGCGGTGTTCATCACGGCGCCGATGCCGGTGGTGACGCCGCAGCCGAGCAGGCAGACCTCTTCCAGCGGGGCGGCCGGGTCCACCTTGGCGATGGAGATCTCGGGCAGTACAGTGTATTCGCTGAAGGTGGAGGTGCCCATGTAGTGATAGATGGGCTGGCCATCCTTGGAGAAACGGGTGGTACCGTCCGGCATCAGCCCCTTGCCCTGGGTGGCGCGGATCTTCTGGCACAGGTTGGTCTTGCCGGATTTGCAGAACTTGCACTCGCCGCACTCGGGGGTGTAGAGCGGGATCACGTGATCCCCCACCTTGACGCTGGTGACGCCCTCGCCGACGGATTCGACGATGCCGCCCCCCTCATGGCCGAGGATGCAGGGGAAGACCCCTTCCGGATCTTCACCGGAGAGGGTGAAGGCATCGGTGTGGCAGACGCCGGTCGCGACGATGCGTACCCGCACTTCACCCGCCTGGGGCGGCATGACCTCGACTTCTTCGATGGAGAGGGGCTGGCCCGGGCCCCAGGCGATGGCGGCCTTACACTTGATGCTTTGAACCTGTGCCATGACGGATGTCCTTATTGTTGAGCAGGGTGAGGAGAATGGGTTCGGACATCCAGTGTAGTTTCCCGCTTATTTGGTGATAATAAGGCGAAATCTGAAATCACTTTTACTGACAGGTAATAATGTTCGGCTGGGAAGGGATCTGTGAATTTGTCAGCGTGGCGGAGCAGGGGGGCTTTACCCCGGCGGCGCGCAAGCTGGGGGTGTCGGTGGCGCAAGTCAGCCGGCAGGTGGCACAGCTGGAGGATCGGCTGCAGGCCAAGCTGTTGCTGCGCACCACACGCCAGGTGCGGCTCACCGAGCTCGGCGAGATCTACTATCGCCACTGTCGCCAGCTGCTGGACAACCTCTACGAAGCGGAGCTGGCGGTGGGGCGCCATCAGGCGGTACCGCAGGGTACCCTGCGCATCACGGCCCCGGTCTCCTACGGCGAGAGCCGCATCGCCCCGCTGGTGAACGACTTCATGGTGCGCTTTCCCCAGCTGGAGGTGACCCTCAACCTCACCAACCAGCTGCTGGATCTGGTGCACGAGGGCTACGATCTGGCGCTGCGACTCGGCCACCTCAAGGATTCCAGCCTGGTGGCGCGCAAGCTGGCGCAGCGGGTGCCCTATGTGTGTGCCTCGCCGGCTTATACCGCCCGCCACGGCATGCCCAACAGCCTCTCCGAACTCACCCGCCACACCTGCCTGGTGGGCAACAGCGACGAGTGGCACTTCACCCTGGATGGCCGCCCCCACAGCGTGCGGGTGCACGGCCTGCTGCACTGCAACAGCGGCCACGCCCTGCTGGATGCGGCGCTCAAGGGGATCGGCATCATCCAGCTGCCGGACTACTACGTGAGCGACCACCTGGCCCAAGGCGAGCTTATAGAGCTGCTGCCCGAGCTGCGGGCGCCGGCGGAGGGGATCTGGGCCCTCTATCCCCACAACCGCCATCTCTCTCCCAAGGTGCGGCTGCTGGTGGACTATCTGGCGGAGCGGCTGAGCGATCCCCACCAACCCGCGCTGGTGCGCCCCGTCGGCTGAGCTGAGCTCAGCTCAATAAAAAAGGCCCGCTTGTGCGGGCCTTTTGCATGGCATGAAGGGGGTTATTCCCGCTCCTTGACGTAGGGGGTGCCGAGCGCCTTGGGTGCCACCGCCTTGCCGATGAAGCCGGCCAGCAGGAACACCGTCAGGATGTAGGGCAGTGCCTCGATGGCTTGCACCGGGATCGGGAAACTGCCGATGCTGACCCCTTGCAGCCGGATGGCGACCGCATCGAGGAAGCCGAACAGCAGGCAGGCCGCCATGGCGTTCCAGGGACGCCACTTGCCGAACACCAGTGCCGCCAGCGCCATGAAGCCCTTGCCCGCGCTCATGTTGGGGATGAACTGGGCGGTCTGGGCCACCGCCAGGTAGGTGCCGCCGATGCCGGCCAGCAGGCCGCCGATGATGAGCGCTGTGTAGCGCATGCGCACCACAGAGATACCGGCGGTATCGACCGCTGCCGGTGCCTCGCCCACCGCCCGCAGGCGCAGGCCGAAGCGGGTACGGAACAGCACCCACCAGGCCAGCGGCACGGCGGCGAACGCCACGTACTCCAGCAGGGAGTGGCCGCTCAGCAGCTCGCTGTAGAGCTGGCCAACGACAGGCACGTCATACAGCTCCTTGGCATAGGGCAGGTCGATGGGGGCGAAGCGGGCCGCGCCGGACAGCGCCGGGGTCTGACCGCCCTGATCGAACCAGTAACGGCCCAGGGTGACGGTCAGGCCGGCCGCCAGGATGTTGATGGCCATGCCGCTCACCACCTGATCACCGCGGTGGGTGATGGTGGCAAAGCCGTGCATCAGGGCGAACAGGATGGAGACACCCACCCCGGCACCCAGCCCAATCCAGGCAGAGCCGGAGACGGCTGCCGCTGCCGCGCTGGCGAACGCCGCCGCCAGCAGCTTGCCCTCCAGGGCGATGTTGACCACCCCGGAGCGCTCGCAGAACATGCCGGCCATGGCCGCCAGGATCAGCGGTGGCGCGGTGCGGATGGTGGCATCCAGCATCAGGATCAGAATTTCAAACATGATCAGGCCCCCTTGACTTGCGCAGAGCGGTTGGCAAACGCCAGATAGAGCTGCTCGATGCGCGGACGCATCATGTGCTCAAGGGCGCCACAGAACAGGATCACCAGACCCTGCAACACCACCACTATGTTGCGGTCCACCCCGAACTCGAAGCTGAGCTCGGCACCGCCCTGATAGAGGAAGCCGAACAGCAGGCTGGCGATGATGACGCCGACCGGGTGGTTGCGCCCCATCAGCGCCACTGCTATGCCGGTGAAGCCGAAGCCTTCCACGAAGTTGAGCTTGATCTGGTGCAGTTCACCCTGCAGTACGTTGAGGGCGAAGAAGCCCGACAGCATGCCGGAGATCACCATGGCCAGGATCACCACCTTGGGATAGGAGATGCCGGCATAGGCGGACGCACTCTGGCTGGCGCCGACCGAGCGGATCTCGTAGCCCCAGCGGGTGTGCCAGATGAAGACCCACACCAGGGCCGCGCAGAGCAGTGCCCAGAAGAAGCTGATGTTGAGCGGGCTGTTCGATATCTCCATGCCGAATGCCCCCGCCAGTTCGCTCATCTTCGGCAGCCAGCTCGCCTCGGCGAACACCTTGCTCTCGGTGGCCATGGAGCCCGCCGGCTTGAACACCTCGACCAGCAGGTAGGCCATCAGGGAGGCGGCGATGAAGTTGAACATGATGGTGGTGATGACGATGTGGCTGCCGCGCTTGGCTTGCAGCCAGGCCGGGATGAAGGCCCAGGCCGCGCCGAACAGGCCGCCGGCGATGATGGCCAGCGGCAGCAGCAGGGCGAACGGCAGGGAGTCACCCAGCAGCAGACAGACCAGACCGACGCCGAGGCCGCCGATATAGGCCTGCCCCTCGCCACCGATGTTGAACAGGCCGGCGTGGAAGGCCACCGCCACCGACAGACCGGTAAAGATGAAGCCGGTTGCGTAGTAGAGGGTGAAACCGACCCCTTCACCGGTGCCGAAGGCGCCGTACCACATGATCTCGGCGGCATCGACCGGGTTGATGTCGAGGTAGTAGAACAGGATGGCCGACACCAGGAAGGCCAGCAGGATGTTGACCGCGGGCAGTACGCCCACGGAGATCCAGGCAGGGATACGTGCTTGGCTCATGGGCGAGCCTCCTTGGCAATCTGGTCGAAGACGGGAGTGTTGACCATCAGCAGGCCGAATCCGTTACAAGTGGCTGTGACCTTCATGATGTGGCTCCTTGTGATTGGCTGGCCGCCACCTCGTCAGGAACTATGTTCGCCATCATCAGACCGATAGTGCGTTCATCCGCCTTGGCGGCATCCAGCTCACCGACGATGCGACCGTCGGCGATGACCAGAATGCGGTCAGAGAGGCTCATGATCTCGTCCAGCTCCACCGATACCAGCAGCACCGCCTTGCCCTTGTCGCGCATGGCAATGATCTGCTGGTGGATGTACTCGATGGCGCCGATGTCGACCCCGCGGGTCGGCTGACCGATCAGCAGCACGTCCGGGTCCTGCTCCACTTCCCGGGCGATCACCAGCTTCTGCTGGTTGCCGCCGGAGAAGTTGGCGGTCTTGTGCTCGGGGTGGGGCGGGCGCACGTCCCACTTGTCCATCTTGGCCTGGCAATCCTGCAGGATCGCCTCCTTGTTCTGCAGCCAGCCCTTGTTGTACTGGGGGCGGCGGTGATAACCGAGGATGAAGGCCTCTTTCGCCTCGAAGCGGTTGATCAGCCCCATCTTGTGTCTGTCTTCCGGCACGTGGCCGAGACCGAAGTTGCGCACCCGCTCCGGGTCGGCCGGGTGGCTCACGCTCACCTCGTGGGCCTGACCGTTGCCGGTGATGGTGAAGCTGCCCTTGCTCGGCTTGAGGATGCCGCCGAGCAGGCTGAGCAGCTCGGACTGGCCGTTGCCGGAGACGCCGGCGATGCCGACCACTTCACCGGCCCGCACCTCGAAGCTGACGGATTTGACCCGCTCTACCCTGGCATCGTCCACATAGCTGAGGCCATTGACCTTGAGCTTGGCGTCGCCAGGCTGGGTCGGCCCCTTGTCGACCTTGAGGCGCACCTTGCGGCCCACCATGAGTTCGGCCAGCTGCTCCTTGTCGGTATCCCTGGTGGCGACGTGGGCCACCATTTCACCCCGGCGCATGATGGAGACCTGATCCGTGATGGCCAGGATCTCGCGCAGCTTGTGGGTGATGAGGATGATGGTGGCACCCTGATCGCGCAGCTTCTTGAGCACCTCGAACAGGTGATCCGCCTCTTGCGGGGTCAGTACCCCGGTCGGCTCGTCCAGGATCAGGATGCGGGCGCCGCGATAGAGCGCCTTGAGGATCTCGACCCGCTGTTGCAGGCCCACCGGAAGATCTTCGACCTTCTCGTGCAGCGGTACTTCGAGGCCATAGTCCCGTGCCAGCTCGCCCAGCAGCTTTTCGGCCGCCGCCAGGCTCTGGCCCAGGTGCCAGCCGTTTTCCGCGCCGAGAATGACGTTTTCCAATACGGTGAAGTTGTTCACCAGCATGAAGTGCTGGTGCACCATGCCCACGCCTGCGGCGATCGCATCTTGTGAGCCATGGGGTTTGAAGGGGTTGCCGTCGATGAACATCTCGCCTTTGTCGGCGTGGTAGAAACCGTAGATGATGCTCATCAGGGTCGACTTGCCGGCGCCATTTTCGCCGACGATGCCGTGAATGCTGCCTTTACGAACCTTAAGGTCGATCTGCTTGTTGGCGTACACTTCGCCAAACCGCTTATCGATACCCCTTAATTCGATGGCATAGCGATCTGTCTGGTCCATGATGCAGTCCTTGCGGGTCATGAAAAGAGACTAAAAACCGGCCCGTGCGGGCCGGTCGTTGGGTTGAGAGTAGTAGCGGTTACTCAGTATTTGCAGGTGCTGTCGCTCATATAGTCGTGCACCTTGACCTTGCCGGAGATGATCTCGGCCTTGATGGCCTCCACCTTGGCTTTCATCTCGGGGGTGATCAGCTTCTCGTTGTCTTTGTCGAGTGCCCAATCCACCCCACCCTCGGCCAGACCCAGGTTCTTGATACCCGGTTTCCAGGTGCCCTTGGCGGCGTCATCCCAGGTCTGGTAGGCGGCCAGGCCCACCGACTTGACCATGGAGGTCAGCATGGTGCCCGGTTGCAGGTGGTTCTGGTTGGAGTCCACGCCGATGGCCAGTTTGCCTTCGTCCTTGGCGGCCTGGTAGACACCGATGCCGGTACCGCCGGCGGCGGCATAGACAACATCGGCGCCCTTGGCGAACTGGGACTTGGCCAGTTCAGCACCCTTGGCCGGGTCAGCAAACGCCGCCGGGGTGGAGCCGGTCATGTTCTGGAACACTTCGATCTTCGGATTGACGTACTTGGCGCCCTGCTCGTAGCCGCACTCGAATTTGCGGATCAGCGGGATGTCCATGCCGCCCACGAAGCCGACCTTGCCGCTCTTGGAGGCGATGGCCGCCAGCGCGCCCACCAGGAAGGAACCTTCATGCTCCTTGAAGATGACGGACTGGACGTTCGGCTTGTCGACCACCATGTCGATGATGGTGAACTGGGTTTTCGGGAATTCGGTCGCGACCTTTTCTACCGCGGAACCCATGTTGAAGCCGACGGCCACGATCGGGCCATTGCCACGGCTGGCCAGACGACGCAGACCCTGCTCACGCTGGGCTTCGTTCTGGGGTTCGAACTCCTTGACCTTGACGCCTTTGTCCTTGTTGTAGACTTCGACGCCATTGCGGAACACGGCTTCGTTGAACGATTTGTCGAATTTGCCTGCGGTGTCGTAGATGACGGCGGGCTGGGAGGCTGCCTGGGCAGAAAGGGCAGCGAGAGTGAGGGCGGCAACGGTGGCCAGCTTGAGCACTTTAGTCACGATCGTATCCTTGATTGTTATGTGAGGGTCCACAACCTGCCGGGGCAGGCCATAAAGCACGCCGGCTAACTGTAAGTGAGCCGTGGTACGGGTCAAGGAGATCATAAAGGAAAAACGTTTGCGTTAACGGTTTGAAATATAAGCAAATGACTTTATAAGTTGTTGTTTTGATGCCTGTTTTCAGATTTAAATTCTGTGAGTAATTGGCTCCAAATGACATTTCTGTTTTTATTCATGAGGTTATAAGCAAGCGTTTTCCTGAAATCGGCTAAAAAGGGGCTTCCAATGGTGCCAACTGATGGATTTTTCTCGGTTGGAACGCCTCGACCGGGGTGACAAGAAACCGGGCCGTGGTGATCACCCCTACGCCGATTTGGTCTGTGGCGCCGCAGGTCGTATAATCCCCGCCTGTATAAATAAACAGGAGTGGTGATGGACGTTTCAACCCTGCTCGACGGGCTCAATGACAAGCAAAGAGACGCGGTGGCGGCCCCCCGTTGCAACCTGCTGGTACTGGCCGGTGCCGGTTCGGGCAAGACCCGGGTGCTGGTGCACCGTATCGCCTGGCTGATGCAGGTGGAACGCTGTTCACCCTTCTCCATCATCGCGGTGACCTTTACCAACAAGGCGGCGGCCGAGATGCGCGGCCGGGTCGAGAAGGTGATTGGCGACGGCGTGCGCGGCATGTGGATCGGCACCTTCCACGGCATCGCCCACCGCCTGCTGCGGGCCCACCATCTGGATGCGGGCTTGCCGCAGGACTTCCAGATCCTCGACTCCGACGATCAGTACCGCCTCATTCGCCGGGTGCTCAAGGCGCTCAACCTCGACGAGAAGCACTGGGCCCCGCGTGCCGTGATGGGCTACATCAACGGCAAGAAGGACGAGGGGCTGCGCCCCGGCGACATCGATCTCTACGGCGACCCCGTCACCCGCACCTATCAGCAGATCTACAAGACCTATCAGGAGACCTGCGATCGCTCCGGTCTGGTGGATTTTGCCGAACTCCTGCTGCGCGCCCACGAGCTGTGGCTGAACAAGCCCCACATCCTCGAGCACTACCGCGACCGCTTCCAGAACATCCTGGTGGACGAGTTCCAAGATACCAACGGCATCCAGTACGCCTGGCTGCGGATGCTGGCCGGCGACACCGGCAAGGTGATGATCGTCGGTGACGATGACCAGTCCATCTACGGCTGGCGTGGCGCCAAGATCGAGAACATCCAGCGCTTCCTGACCGACTATCAGGGGGCCGAGACCATCCGCCTCGAGCAGAACTACCGCTCCACCGCCAATATCCTCAAAGCCGCCAACTGCGTTATTGCCAACAACGCCGAGCGCCTTGGCAAGGAGCTGTGGACCGAGGGCGCCGAGGGCGAGCCGATTTCGCTCTATGCCGCCTTCAACGAGGTGGACGAGGCCCGCTTCGTGGTCGGCCGTCTCAAGGACTGGAAAGAGAAGGGCGGCCTCTTGGCCGACTGCGCCATCCTCTATCGCTCCAACGCCCAGTCACGGGTGCTGGAAGAGGCGCTGATGCAGGACGCCATGCCCTACCGCATCTACGGCGGCCTGCGCTTCTTCGAGCGCCAGGAGATCAAAGACGCCATGGCCTATTTGCGTCTTATCAACAACAGAGGCGATGACGCCAGCTTCGAGCGGGTGGTCAACACCCCGACCCGCGGCATCGGCGATCGCACCCTGGAGATACTGCGCAATAACGCCCGGGATCAGGGCCAGAACCTGTGGCAGTCCGCCAAGACCCTGCTCAATGACAAGGTGCTGACCGGTCGCGCCGGCAACGCGGTGCGCGGCTTTGTCGAGCTGATCGACGCGCTGGAGGAGCAGGTCTCCCTGCTGCCGCTGCACCAGCAGGCGGATATCGCCATCCAGAACTCCGGCCTCAAGGCGATGTATCTGGCGGAGAAGGGCGAGAAATCCCAGGCGCGGGTAGAGAACCTGGACGAACTGGTCACCGCCTGCCGCCAGTACCAGCGCCCGGACGAGCTGGAGGACATGAGCGATCTCTCCGCCTTCCTCGCCCACGCGGCGCTGGAGTCCGGCGAGAATCAGGCGGACGAATATGCCGACGCGGTGCAGCTGATGACATTGCACAGCGCCAAGGGGCTGGAGTTCCCGCTGGTGCTGTTGGTCGGCGTCGAAGAGGGCATGTTCCCCAGCCAGCAATCGACCGAGGAGTCGGGGCGGCTGGAAGAGGAGCGCCGCCTCTGTTACGTCGGCATGACCCGCGCCATGGAGAAGCTCTACATCTGTTATGCCGAGAGCCGCCGCATCTACGGCCGCGAGATGTTTCACAAGCCGAGCCGCTTTATCCGCGAAATGCCCGCCGAGTGCCTGGAAGAGATCCGGCTGCGCACTCAGGTCAGCCGCCCCACCCAGTACGGCCGTTTCAGCCAGAACGAGGTGCAGCAGAGCTTCGACGCCAGCGGCATCAAGCTTGGCCAGCGGGTGCTCCATCCAAAATTCGGCGAAGGAATCGTGCTCAACTTCGAAGGAGTCGGCCAGCAGAGCCGGGTGCAGATCCAGTTCGATGACGTCGGCGCCAAGTGGCTGGTGACGGCGTATGCCAGATTGGAGGCGCTCTAATCCCCTCACCCTGACCCTCTCCCAACGGGAGAGGGGATCACCCCCGAGATAGTCTTTGCCTCCTTCTCTCATGGCGGGAGAGGGGCCAGTTCCCGTGATCGTCTTTGCTCCCTTCTCCCCTTGTGGGAGAGGGGCTTGTTCTCGAGATCGTCTTGCTCCCTTCTCCCCTTGTGGGGAGGGGCCTGTTCCCGAGATCGCCTTTGCTCCCTTCTCCCCTTGCGGGGGAGGGGCCTGTTCCCGTGATCGTCTTCGCTCCCTTCTCCCCTTGTGGGAGAAGGGTTGGGGATGAGGGGGTTCGGAAATGGCTTTGGATCTTGGCACGGCTGGCGCCGTGCAGGACGCGAGGGCCGTGCCCTCGACGGGATTTCGCCCGCCCTTCGGGCTTGGGCGAGTGACTTTTCTTTGCGTGGCCAAAGAAAAGTCACCAAAAGAAAGGCCACCCCCGCCAATCCGCTGGCTTCGCCAGTGCCCTCGGTCCAGAGCCAACGTCGGACGGGCCGCCGCAGACGGCACATCCCTGTGCCGGCTGCGGCTACGCCATCATCCCTGATGGCGTCCCTGACGTTGCCCCTGACCCTCGGCGGATTGGAGGGGGATCAAAACCGTGCCCATCTGTGACTTGGGTTGTTAATAACATTGTCTGAAGTATGTGTTGCTATTATTTGATTCTAGTTTGTAAATAAACTCACAGTACATATAATAAATGTTTAACTATGTGATTCGTATATCGAAATTCAAATATATATTTCATTTTTGATATTGATTGCACCATTCTAAAAAATGCATATTTAAATATGTATGCGATACATGAGTGGATTATATTGAAATATCTTGCTATACTACGTTTAAAGTTTAAAGGGTGTGGCGAAATCATGTCAGTTTTATTGCGAGAGCAGGAAGTTAAAATTGCCCTTATTGATTGGCTATTTAAGAAGGGCTTATTAGAGAATGCTACTCTTATTAATGAAATGGTTGTGGCTGATTGGAGCCGTCGTGCCGACTTGGCCGTGGCCAACGGCCACCTCCAAGCATTTGAAATTAAAAGTGACTTTGATTCTCTTAAGCGACTAGACGGCCAATTAGAAACATTTGTTTCTCGTTTTGAGAAAGTTACTGTTGTTTGTGCTCCAAAATTTACTTACGAAGTCACAAAAAAAGTAGCTTCTGATATAGGCGTTATTGAATATTCAAATACTAACAATGGTGTTCGGTTTAAAATCGTTCAGCGTGGACGGACATCAATTCTAAGAAATAAAAGTATTTATCTTAATTTTCTGCTGAAAAAAGAGTTGCAAACATTTCTCGTTGAGAATGGGAGTCAGCTTCCGTTTGAAACTAGTCGTGAGTCACTAGAAGATATGGCTTATCAGTTTTCATTATCAAGAATTAGAAGCTTCACGTTGAACGCGCTTAAAAATCGTTATAAAGAAACATCTAGTAATTTCTTGAAGAAGTTGGTTGATACTAGTTTTTCTAGTGAGACTGATTTGAATTTATTGAGCAAAGCTAAGTTGAGGCGGGAACACAATAAACTGAATGCTTCTGGAAGTATAAAGATAGACGCATCAAATGAATTCTATACGGCGAATATTGAAAATTTTATGAGAAAACATGGAGAGGTCGGTAATACTCAACCCATTAAAGTCTTGAAAAGAGTCATAAAGTAATAAGGGAGGTTCCCCTCCCTTCTAACCTCAGAAAAATTCCTCTTCAGGATCGTAGGCAGTTTTCAGTGCTTCTGATAATTCAATTTGCTTTGTTATGTGTAGATTTACACGTACCGATATCCATTTTGCAGGACTGCCCATACCGGCAATGTCACCAGATGCAGCATTTCTGATCATTTGGGCCCCCCAAGATTCATCATCCAAATAATCTGGATATCTTTTCAAAATTGCTTTTGCTGCTTCAATATATCCTTTGCTATCAAGACCTGGCCTTCTCTCAAAAAACCAAGCGTCATCTAATGCCACGTCGATTCGAGGCACATAACGTCCACCAACATCGTCATAGACAACAGAGTGGATTGAACTGTGATCTCCATATATTGATACACTTCTCCCTCCAATAGCCTGGTGGAACTCTCTTTCCATTATATCTATATATCCAAATTGCCCATTCTCACCAGAAAAATTCGCGACAGAACTTGGGAAACTGGTTGGCAAAACACTTATTATGGCTTCTGGAAGTTCTGTTCTTATTTGGTTTATCGCATTTATTGCTGCTGAGGTCATTGCTGATATATGCCCTCTTATATAACCTAAATCAATAAATATAATGGCACTTTCTGGCGAATCTAAAGAGACTAGAGATGCAATCGTTTTATTAATATCTGTATTAAGGTTTTTAATGCGAAATGCAATCGCCCCTTTTTCTCTTTCAAGGGTTCTTGCCTGTTGAACTACATCTCTAAGTCTGGCAGATTCTGGCATCTGAACAACAGGGATAATAGCATCATTGCGAGAGCAAAAAGATATCCAGTTACTGAAGTTATTTTCAGAAGATAGAAGCTCTAAACTTGAAGCACAGTGATGTTTGTTCTCTTGAGTAACATCGAGGATGAAAGGTAAACCATTCATTGCCTCCAGGGTTTTATCGAGAGATACTTGAATTTCATCAGCCCTAGGCCACTTACCTAAAGTTACTAATGGAAGAATTTTTTCTTTTTTATCATGAGTCAATTTATTCAACCCAAGAATTTCTGCAGCGCGCGTTCTTAATGCAGGATAATATGAATAATCATCAAAATTAATACTCATTTTAGTTTCCTCCTGATTCAGTGTTTTCTTGCCTTACAATAGCTCTAGGCATAGCGATAACCTGAGAGTTTTGTGTAGCTAAATAAGCTGCGATTCCTTCCATTTTCTCTTTTTGCTCTAAGGCATGTGCAAGCTCTGTGGTTAAATTTTGATTGCGATCTATAAGGTTTTGTTTAACGGCATCATTACTAATTACTACTTCTTTATGATCTCTGCTTAAGAGCTTTATTGTTTTATGCGTGAACCATCCAATTATTAAAGCAGCAAGCCAACCTGAGCATACAAGAAGCCATTGAGATATGTCTTGATTTCTGATGAAGCTCGTCACAATTGTAACCAAAGTGCCGACGATACCAATAATCCCATAAATATGATTTATCATCTTATGACTCGCTGTAACCTGATATATTCCTAAAAAGAGCAATAGATATATGACTACCACGACATAAATTGTCGTTAGTGTACATCCATGTCAGCCTTGATTGAAGCCTTAATATGGCCTGAAAGAAGACTATCCGGAAATCTAGGATTGAGGTGGGCCTTGTCTGGTGGGTTACCCGTGTCGTCACCCAGAGGTGGGTGTCCGAAGATGTTGCTTTGAGGAGGCTGATAGGGACGGCATACTGCCCCGTCACCAGATGGGAGTCGTTGATGTCTACATGGATGCCGACACTGCGCCGGATGGGGCGCTGGTTTTTGCGAAAAACGTCGCTGGCGCTGCTGACCAGGGCCGTAGGTTCGATTAGCGAAGCGTAATCGAACGATCGCGTAATCGGACGTTTAACCCTTGAGAGGTTTACTCCAATCCCCCCATCCACCGACCCGCACCAATCCGGCGGATAAACGCCGCTCGCCACGTAACGATGGAAGGTGGAATACGGCCAATCGGCCACCCGCATGACATGACCATGCTTGAGCGGGTTGATATGGACGTAATCCATATGGCGGCGGTAATCCTGCTCATCCCGGATCAGGTGTTCCCAATAGTGGCGCTGCCAGATGCCCCGCTCCCCGTGGCGTAACCGGGTCTGGCTGCGCCGCTCGGTCACCGGCAAGGCGCGGGAAAATTGGCTTTTGATCAGCCGCCAACGCAGGGGGAAATCGGTGTCCCCTTCCGGCAAAGAGAGAATGCAGTGGAGATGGTCGGGCAACACCACCCAGGCGTGAATGGCAAAGGGGTGAGCCTGTTGCACCTTGGCAACGCTGTGACGCAGCAGGTCGATCTGCTCCACCAGCAGCCGGTTGTTGCGCCGCTCCAGCAGGTTGACGGTAAAGAACCAGGTTCCTCCGGGCCACCATGCCCGCCGCCAGTTGGCCATACCCTTCCGCTCGCCTCGGCCGAAATGCCAAGCATAGCCTTGCCTCACTTCGATCTGCTTGCAGGCCATGATGACGCGGATGTTCCATTACGCGATCGTCCGATTACGCTTCGCTAATCGAACCTACATGCAGGCGGGTTCCAACAGGTGAATGCCTCAAGCTCCCGCCTGTCGGGCTACCTCAACTGAAACGCCTTGACGATAAATTCGATAAAGAGCCGCACGTTGGGGGACTGCTCCTTGTGGAAGGGGTAGACGGCGAACAGGGCGTGGGCGTCGGGTTGCCAGTCGGGGAGCAGTTTGACCAGGGTGCCGTCCGTCAGCTCGCTTGCCACGAACTCGTGCGGCACCAGGATCACCCCAAGCCCTTGCACTGCCGCCTGTTTGAGGGCGATGCCGTTGTTGGCGCAGAAGCTGGCGGGGGGCAGCTCCACCGCCAGGCTCTCCTCTGCCCGGCTAAAGCACCACTTGTTGGGGGAAGCTGAGAGGCTGTAGCGCAGGCAGTTGTGCTCTTTGAGATCCTCCGGCTGGGCGGGCTGACCCGCCTCCTGGAGGTAGTCGGGGGCGGCGCAGAGCACCCGCTGCACCTGGCACAAGGGTTTGGCGCGCAGGGTGGAGTCCTCCAGGGTGCCTGCCCCCCGGATCACCACGTCCAGCCCCTGATCCACCAGATCCATGTAGGCGTCGCTCAGGATCACCTCGATGCCGATCGCCGGATAGCGGTGCTGGAACTCGCAGACCAGGGGGTTGAGCCGGATCAGCCCGTAGGACATGGGCATGCCTATCCTCAGCCGACCCCTGGGGGTGAAGGAGGCGGCCATGATGGACTGGTCGGCGGCTTCCAGGCCGTCCAGCACGGCGCAAATCTGGCGGTAATAGGTCATGCCGGCTTCGGTGATGCTCAGCCGCCTGGTGGTGCGGTTGATCAGCGCAATGCCGAGATAGGCTTCCAGCTCGTTGATGTTCTTGCTGACCGCTGCCTGTGAGAGGTGCAGGTCATCTGCCGCCGCCCTGAAGGTGCCCATCTCCACCACCCGGCGAAAGACGTTCAGCGCCGTGATCTTGTTCATCCTGCCCCCCGATAATTCACCACTGGTAAATGATGGTGCCATCATGGCGCGGTGAATTCACCGTCTCCGGCTTGTCGGGCGCCAGGTAACAGAGAGGCACCACAAGGGCGGCAGGGCCTTGACCCGACCGCCCGGTGCCGCGCGGAGGCCTATTGCGCCTTGCCCGGGGCGGGGGGCAGGTTGATGCCGACATCGGCCCAGGGGTTGGTGCCGAGCAGTTGGGCGTGGGGCACGTCGGCCTGGTAGCGCATGGTGAATTCCTTTGGACCGTGGGCGAAGGCCACCAGCAGCCCCTGTTTGGCATCCATCAGTCCGGCGTGCATGCCCAGCCCGTGATAGCTGATCCGCACGGCCTTGTCCTCCAGGCCCACCTTGTCGATCTGGAAGCGGGCGATGCTGCCGTCTTGCAGGGTAAAGCCCCAGCGGAACGGCCCACCGCTGACCACCGTCATCACCTCGTCGATGTCGGTGCCGTCCTCGGCGGAGTTGACGTGCATGCGGCCATATTTGCCGAGCACGGCGCTGCGGGTGCGCTCGTCCAGCGCCATCAGGTCATAGACCTTGGGGTAGGGGCCGACGCCTGTCTCTTCGGTGGCGACACCGCCCCCAGGTACTGCGGGCTCGCGCCCTGCCAGCCTGGCCTGCTCCAGCAGCTCCCCCTGACTCAGGTTGAAGGCCGCAATCAGGGCGCCGTGCTCCGCTTTGGTCAACGCGCGGCGGTGGGAGGCCTCAAGCAGGGGCTTGGTGGCCTCGGGGATGTCGACGGTGACCACGTTGACGCCGATGGGGTTGAGCGCTTTATTGACCGCCTCGACTCCGCTGACGGCGGGGCGGCCATCGCTGAACTGCACCGAGACCAGGTCACCGGCGAAGGTGCTGAAAGAGAGGGCCGAGGCGAGGGTGCCGGCCAGCAAAGTAATATGGGTGAGTTTCATACAAGACTCCTCGTTAAGGTTCGATGAGCAGTCTAGGGCGGTGGAAAGTGCACTGAAATAGCATCAAATGAATATCAAAATTCACTGCTGGTAATCAATCGCATGGGTGGCCGCCATCATGCCGCCCGGAGCCGCAGGGGCCAAGGTTGATTGACGCATCCTTGCTCGAACCAGCGTAGACACGGGGAACATAGGGAAGGGAGAGCAGAAACCCGGCCACTGACGGGGCGCGGCGGCCGGGTGAATTGTAAAGAGTAGGGTGACAGGTAACGCGGGGTATCAGCCTAGTCTAATCAACTCGATGAGGGCGTAGCGCTCCCGGGAGTTGGCCAGCAGCACGCACTGCTCGTGCTCGGCCTGATAGGGGGTCAGGTTGTCGGTGTGAGCCTCTTTCAGTATGTCGACGGCGCCGGTGGCGGCGATCATCACCCGCTGACCCGGTGTGAGCGCATTACGGTTTCGGTCATAGATTTTCATGGCACTCTCCTTTTGTGGTGCCCGGCGACATGCCCGGGCTGCGCGAATCAGCCTACGCCCCTGTCAAAGCGTGATGCATGTCACAGATCAAAAAAGAGCCAAAGAGGGCCTCGGCATATCGGCAGCCGCAGGGGTCGTCCAATCCTGTCGCTGGGCAACTGGCCGGGGCCGGCATTTTGCGGGGGCGGGCTCGAACAAACGGGGGGATGCGCTATAGTGGATGCCGCTCGTGCAACCGCCTTCAACCAACCGAGAGCGCATTATGAATCGTGAGATCGCCGCCCAGTTTATCAAGATGCTGACCAACCTCGACCACTGTCTGGCCAAGGCCGAGGCCCATGCCGCCGCCAAGAAGTTCAACGTGGAGAACTTCTTCAATGAGCGGCTCATCGTCGACATGCTGCCGCTGGCCAAGCAGGTGCTGATCTGCTGCGACAGCGCCCGTGCCGTGGTGGCCACCGCCAGCCTGAGCGAGCCGCCGGTGCTGGGGGATGACCCTAAGACCATGGCGGATCTGCGCGCCCATGTGGCCAAGACCCTCACCTATCTGCAGAGCAAGCTGGAGGCCGACTTCAGCCAGTATGCGAGCGGCCACTACACCCCCTACTGGGCCGGTGGCAAGGGAATGGACGGTCACACCTGCGTGCACGAGTACGGCATCCCCAACTTCTACTTCCACCTCACCATGACCTATGCCCTGCTGCGCCAGGCCGGGGTCGAGCTCGGCAAGGGAGATTACCTGGGCGCCATCAAGCTGTAATAAGCTGTATTCAGGAACGAAAAAGCCTGCCTCCTGGCAGGCTTTTTTTATCCGCGAACGGAGGGCGAGCCAGATCTAGCTGCATGGTCGCCGGCGACGGCTCTGGGCATAAAGGCGTGGTCTTCGGCCCTCGCGCGGTTACAATCCGGCGTCAAAGTAGAAAGGGTAAGAGAAACATGAAGATCCGAGTAATAATGCTGGCGGCCTTACTGTGCCATGGCGCCGCGCAGGCGCAGGAAAGCGTCGCCGCAAGCTGGCCCGACACCCCCGTCACCCGTCTCAAGGCGCAGGCGCTGCTGCAGACCCTCAATGCCACCTTGCTCAGCAACCCGAGCGCCACCGTCACCCTGCAGAACTGGTGCGCCGACCACCGGATGGCCGGTGAGCCGCGCATCCGCGCCCTGCGTGATCAGGATACCCGCAAACCGGCCGACGCCGCCGTCCGCGAGCAGCTCAAGATCGCGGCCGACGAGCCCGTCGGCTATCGCCGGGTACAGCTCGCCTGCGGCGATCATGTCTTCTCCGAAGCGGACAACTGGTACGTGCAAAGCCGCCTCACTCCCGAGATGAACCGGCTCCTCGACACCAGCGATACCCCGTTTGGCCTGGCCGTCAAGGCGCTCAACTTCAGCCGCCGGACTCTCTCTTCCACCCTGCTGTGGGCACCCCTGCCGGCCGGTTGGGAGATGCAGATGCCCACTCTCACCAGCAGTGACCAGCCGCTGGCGATCCCCGAGCGGGTGCTGCAGCATAGGGCCATCCTCTCACGGGGGGACGGCGTGCCGTTCAGCCTGGTGGTCGAGACCTATCGCCGCGATCTCTTCGCCTTCCCGCTGGACAAGGCCCCCGGCCGCTGAGCCCGGATGGTGGTTTGGCGCACAGGCCGCCAGAAATAAAAAAAGCCTGCCGGCTGGCAGGCTTTTTCGTGGGTGTCACTCAGCCCGGCGGGATCTCCGGCTCCACCAGGGCCGCCAGCTGGGCCAACGACTCCTGCCAGCCGAGATAGCACATCTCCACCGGGATGGCTGCGGGGATCCCCTCCTGCACGATGACGAGTTCGGTGCCGCACACCACCCCGGTCAGGATCACGGTCACGTGCATCACCCCCGGCAGGTTGGGGTCGTCGAAGCTGTCGGTGTAGCGAATGCGCTTGCCCGGTTCGAGCTCCAAGTATTCGCCGCCAAAGGCGTGGCTGTGGCCGTTGCCGAACTGGGTGAACGCCATCCGGAAGTGGCCGCCGACCCTGGCCTCCAGCTGTTCCACCTGGCAGGTGAAGCCGTGGGGGGGCAGCCATTTGGCCAGCGCATCGGCCTCGATAAAGGCCCGGTAGATCCGCATCGGCGGCGCCTTGAGCACCCGATGCAGTCGCACTGTTCCTGTCTTCATCTCTCTTCCTCGTTGCCTTGGGTCCATCAAGGATAGTCGGTTGCGTCCGCTTGCCGACCAGAGTCCGGCCGCGGCGGCCTAGAAGGGACCGTTGCGCTCGCGCAGCTGGTCGGGCAGGCCGTCGTGATCCCCCAGCTCGCGCTCGGGTACCGTATCCCAGTGCCGCTCACCGATGAAGCGGTTGCGCTCAGGGTGCAGGGCGTAGTGGATGTGGTTGTCCGCCCGGTCGGTGTCGCCCACGCAGAGCAGCCGCACCGGCTGATCGGTATTGTTGATGAAGGTGTGGGCCAGCCCGTCTCCCGCCTTGAAGCCGACCGAGTCACCGGGTTGCAGCCGATGGAGCACGCCGTCGAGCCAGACATCCGGAGTGCCTTCCAGCACGTGGACGAACTCGTCCTCGGTCTCCTCGGCGTGAGGCCAGCTGGTGCGCCGGCCCGGCGGCAACAGCTCGTGGTGAATGCCGAGACGGGCAAAGCCGTAGTGTCTGCCGAGGGCACTGCCCAGAGAGAGTGGCTCCTGGCTGCCGGAGTAACGGCCGGGTTCGGGCTCCTGCAGCTCGCGCCAGTGTTTGATGCTGGGGTGACGGGTCATAGTGGTTCCTTTTCTATGGGGATGTGGTCACGGGAAGGGTCATCCTGACTGCCGGAGTGCGGGGAGAACAGCAGAGATTTGCTGGTCAGATGAGCCCCTCTGGCGAGGGGCCCGGTGGTCTGGGCTACTTGGCCTTGACGCAAGGCATTGCGGGCAGTTCCCCCTGGGCGGCCGGCCGGGTCATCTGGTAGTGGCCGGCGAGATCCCGATAGACGCGGGTATTCCACACCTCACCGTTGTCGAGCCGGAAGGCGATGTCGTAGTTGATCCCGGAGACCACCTGGCTGCGCACCTCGAGAATGCGTTCCAGCCTGGCGGAGGTGTTCATGCGCGCCAGCACGCTGGCCAGCGCCGCTTCGGCGTCGGCGTTCGGCAACGGCTGACTCTGCCATCCGCCGGCCATGGGGGCGCACTCCTGCTGCTGTGGAGCCATGCTGCAGGCGCTCAGCAGGCCGGCAACCAGAATGGGAAACAGCGCTTTTTTCATATCTTTTCCTCCAGCCAACAAAGTAATGACCTTATCAACATTCAGGCGATAACGCAGCTGTCATGGCTCCAAAAGCCCCCCTTTTTGGAGGCGGCCAGCCTGTTCAGCGACCCAGGTTGTCGGCCAGCTGCTTGGCGCGGCCGGCGGCCCACTGGTCGATCATCTTCGCCATCTCGCCGGCTGTGATGGGGCTCTCCTTGTGGGTGGTGTCCGGGCTCTCGCGCGCATCCATCACCCGCACCAGCAGCTTGCCGCTTTGGGAGTCGAGCAGCTGAGCCATGCTGCCCACCCTGAGCAGATAGGGCTCCTTGCCGATCACCTCGCGGGTGACGTTGATGGCGATCTTGGCGGGCAGCAGATCCCGCAGCTTGGGGTCGGGCCGGGTCAGGTCGAAGTTGGTGATGGCGGCCTGTACCCGCAGCACGCCAGGGCCAGGGGCGGTGGCAATCCTGACGCCGTGGTTTATCAGCTCGCGCTGGAAAGTGGCGTGGTAGTAGCGGCCGATCTCGTTCTGTTCGTTGGCGGTCAGCAGGTACCACTGGCCGTTCTCCTGGCGGATGAACTGCAAGGGATCGAGCAGCACCTGCTGGTACTGGCGCAGATCCGCACCGGGCTCCTTGTAGATGCGCTGGTTGGGGTTGCTTTCACTCTGCTGGAAGGCGGTCAGCGGGATCGCCTGCAGGCTGTGGGAGACCTGGTTCTTCACCGCGCAGCCACTCAGCAGAATGGCCACCATGCCCGCGATTACGGCTCTCTTCATCTCTTGCTCCTGATTGCGCTGCTTGTCCGACCCTGGCATCCGCTGCACAGGGCATGGCAAGAGAGATAACCGATTCAAAGAGCGCCCACAAGGACAGAATGCGGGGTGTTCAGGCAGGGTCCAGCCTGGCGTCGATGGCTATCCGGTTGCCGGGACATGACGCCAATACGATGATTTTGTTTCGGATCGGCAATCATTTGATCAAGGTTGCGGATATTGACGCCGTTCGCTCATATAATCGCCGCCATGACACTGATTCGGAAGGATTCGATGACCAGCCTGATGGCGGCCCTGTGGGGGCTGCTCTTCTCCTGCCTGGCCTGGGCGGCACCCAACCCCTTCGTCACCACGCCCCCTGACGGCACCACCACGACGCAGCCTGCCAGCATGGAGCCGCTGCTCTCCTGGTTTACCGGCGAGTTCTCCAGCCGCGAGCAGGCCAGCTACGACAGCCGCTTTACCAGCGCCGAGCTGCGGTTGGTGGAGATCTGGCCCGGCTACAAGGGCTTTCGCTGGGTCTATGCCGAGCAGTACCTGACCGAGCGGGCGGTGCGCCCGTTTCGCCAGCGCATCTATCGCTTCTCGCTGGTGCCCGATGGCCGCATCCTGATGGCCGAGCTGACCATGCCGCGAGCCATCGACTTTGCCGGTGCCTGGCGCCGGCCCGAACTGCTCGACTCCCTCACTCCGCAACAGCTCTCTTTGCGCCAGGGCTGCGAGATCTGGCTGACTCGCCAGCCGTCGGGGGAGTACGCCGGCCACAGCAAGGTGGGCAGCTGCTCCACCAATTTCGGCGGCGCCAGCACCCTGGTGCAGTACCTCTGGATCGGCCCCCACAGCGTGCGACTGCTGGATCGGGCCTACGACACCGATGCTCATCAGCGCTGGGGCAGCCCGGGGGAGGGCTATGTCTATCTGCGCCGGGTGAAGCTGCGCGGCGAGTAGGGCTGCGCCCTACAGCTGGTGGCGCAGCTCGATCAGGTAGTCGATGAGCAACCGCAGGCGCAGCGGCAGCGGCTCCCTGGCCGGGTAGAGCAGGTTGACCGGGCGCGGGGCGGGCAGGGCATCCGCCAGGATCTCCTGCAGGGTGCCGCACGCCAGCTCCTCGCTCAGCAGGGCGCGCGGCTGCAGCAGGATGCCGGCGTGGTTGAGGGCGGCCACCTTGAGGGCGCCGCCGTGGTTGCTGATGAAGGGGCTGTCCCACAGGTGCAGCTGTTCGAGGGGAAAGGCCTCGGCCAGGCGCGACTGGCCGAGCCAGGGGCTGAATCCCAGGCAGTGGTGGCTGGCCAGATCCGCCAGCGTGAGGGGAGTGCCGTGGCGTTGCAGATAGTCTGGCGATGCGCAGAACACCGAGCCCGTGCTGGTCAGTGGCCGGGCGATGTAGCCGGCATCCTTGGGCTGGCCGATCCGGAAGATGAGGTCGAAGCCGTCGCCGATGACGTCCACCAGCCGATCCGACAGATCCAGCTCGATGCGGATCTGCGGGTAGCGCTCCATGAAGCGGCACAGCAGCGGCGTCAGCCGATAGCTGCCGAAGGTGACGGGGGCGTTGATGCGGATCCTGCCCGCCGCCTGGCCGGTATTGGCCAGGGTGTTCTGCTCCAGCTCCCGGTAGTGTTGCAACAGGCTCTGGCAGCCGGCGAGGTACTCCTGGCCCGCCTCGGTCAGGCTCTGGCAACGGGTGTTGCGATTGAGCAGGCGGGAGCCGACCCTGGCCTCCAGCCACTTGATGTACTTGCCGATCATGGCCGGCGTCATCGCGAAGCGCTCCGCCACGGCGGCGAAACTGCCCGCCCGGGCAACCTCGACGAAGATCTCGATGGCGGTCAAGCGGTCCACTCTAAACTCCTGGTTTATAAAGCCCGGCGCCACTATGTCTGGCTGGCGTCGCGGCTGTCAATATACTGGGCGGCAGCCAATCCACGCTGGAATCTCTCTCGATGACGCTCGACTATTACGCCCTCTATCTGCTGCTCGCCATCGGCACCGTGCTGAGCCCGGGGCCCGCCGTGATCTACACCATAGGCAACACCCTGACCCGGGGTGCGCGCCATGCCATCGCCGGCTTTTGCGGGGTGGCGGTGGGCATCCTGCTGGTGGCGAGCCTGGCCTCGCTGGCGGTGCTCTGGTTCACCCGCTGGCTGGCCGTGGGCCAGCAGATCCTCACCCTGGGCGGCGCGCTCTATCTGCTCTATCTGGGGCTCAACTCCTGGCGCCAGCGGGCGGTGAGCCCGGTGCCGGGGGCCGGGCCGGATCGGGATTGCCGCCGCAGCTTCATCAAGGGGGCGCTCATCAGCCTGCTCAACCCCAAGGCGATCATCTTCTTCACCAGCCTGTTCCCCCAGTTCATCGACTTTCAACACGGGGCTCTGGGTCAGTGCATGCTGCTGGCAGTCACCTTCAGCGCCGTGGTGCTGGTGGTGCATGGCGGCTACTGTCTGGTGTTTCACTGGGTGGGGGCGCAAGGCTATGGCGAACGCTTCGCCAGGGGGATCAACCGGTTGTCGGCGGTGATGTTCACCGGTTTTGCCCTGTTGCTGTTGTTTAAAGGACTGAGATAGAGAAGAAGGGGCTGGGGGGCCGCGTGGGATCTGCGAACCGGCTTGGAAGGGGAATAGTGGCGGGATGGCGTTTAACCGTGCCATCCCGTTGTTTTATCAGAGCCTGAACAGCGGGCGCAGGCGGATGCCGATCAGGCTGCCGGCGAGGGCCATCAACATCCAGACCCAGCCGTGCAGGCTGCCCGATGCCGTGCCGTCGAAGAAGCCGCCAAGGTTGCAGGCGCTGTACATGGCGCCCATTCCCATCAGCAGGCCGCCGAGGATGGAGGCCAGGCTGTTGCCAAGCCGCATCGGGGCGAATTGGCCGCCACCGCTGATGCAGCGAGCCAGCATGGCCCCCAGGATCCCCAGCCAGAACATGCCGACCATGGGGTTGATGAAGAGCGGCTGGGCCAGCTTGGGGTGGCCCTCGAGCAGACCGAACAGGGAGGCACCGCGCAGCGCCATGTCATAGACGGCGCCAGTGATGGTCCAGGCCGAGCCGTGCAGGGCGACCACGGACGAGTTGAGCAGAGCTATGATGATGCCGCCGGTCAGCACGGTGAAGCGGCCATCGCGCCAGAACAGGTTGCCGCCGCTGAAGAGGGGCTTGAGCTCACCGGTGCGCTTGAGCTCGCTCTTGCGAAACAGCAGGAACAGCGCGGCGACCAGCGCCAGGTTGAGCAGCATGCCGCTCCAGATATTGCCGGTCAGGTCTTTTGCCAGCACGACATGGCTGGAGAAGGTGGCCTCCAGCTCGGGGCGGAACTGGTTGCTGATCAGGGTGCCGATGCCGTAGCAGAGCAGCACCAGCCAGAAGCGGGGTTGCCCCTCGCCGCAGCAGTAAAGGGTGCCGGTGGCGCAGACGCCCGCCAGCTGCATGCCGATGCCGAACAGGAAGGCACCGACGATGAAGGGAATGCCGATGGCCATCACGTTGCCCACCATGGCGTCGCCAAACAGGGCGTGGCTAAAGGAGAGGAAGCAGGTGAACAGCAGAATTTCGATGGCGATGGTGAGCAGGTGAACCCGCACGTAGTAGCTGTTGCGCTTGGTCAGCATCTCGCGCCAACCGAACACGATGCCGAAGCGGCTGAAGGAGAGGGTGAAGCCGAAGCCGAATCCGATCAGGGCCATCAGAGCCCATTTCATACCAAAGGTGTTGCCGAGCCAGAGTAACGCTCCCCCCGCGATTGCCACGATGGGGAGCGACCATTTTCGATTCATGCCTGTTGTTTCCTGTGCGTCATGGATGGAAGCCGTGCATCCTATTCCCACATTGGGTCCGATTCCAGCCCGGATCCGGTGGATGGCCGGAAAATTCGGGCAAAACCCCATCCAGATCAATTAACCCTGTCTTGCAGAGCGAAATGAGGATGAATCCGTTTTCGCGCAATAATTAATATCTCTGCCGTCTTGAATTGGAATTTGATGACGAAAGATGAATTTATATTTTGCGCCACCCCATATTTCTGGGTAGAATCTTGGCGTGTTATCAACAGGTGGAAGGATATTATGGACAGCGACAGTTGTAGCCGATTGCACAGCGCGATGTGGGCTAATCAGAACTGAGGTTGATATCCCTTCTTCTCCCTCACTCTGATCGCTCAGAGTGTGGCATCTAGCGAGTCATCCCGACTCTTGCAACCCAGTCCCGCCGGGATCTGCGTTGTTCCCCGGATTGTTCCACTCCCTCTGCGAGCCATGCCGCCTCGCGCCCCAGCAATTGCACGCCTTGTCACGCGAGCCCTTGGTAATGGGCACGTGTCTGCTCGTCATGGCCGCTCGAAGATTTCTTCGTGAGCATGGTCAGCCAGGCTGGCGTGAAATAACAGGATGGACCGTGTGTATTGAAAACAATGTTGTTTTCGATAGGACGGGTTGCGAATTTAAATAATGAAAGTTTCTGCCATATATATTTCACAATATGCCTTGGTGCTTTTGAAATATATTCATGGGGTGCGGTTGTTTCCCTGCTTAACCGGCCCATGAGCTGCCGCTCGTTATTGTTCGACCATCATGCCGTTATGGTTGCTTGCCGTTATCCAGATCTTCTTTTGTGCAATGAGTCGCCGTCGTCGCGATTCATGCCCTGTCGATAATGCGCGCCGCGCGGATTTGCCCGCCGGTGATGACCAGCCGTGCCCTCGAGATGTCGGGCCGGCTTGCTGCAGCCCAACTCGGAGGAACCGTCATGACCGAAGAGCCCAAACCTAGACCCACGGGGTCCACGCCAGCCCACTCCTGATCCCTACGGGACGGGATGCGGTGTCCTGACCCCCGATCCGACCTAACCATGCCGGTTGCCACGACGGCAGACATTTGTCTGACGGGCCGCCCTGCGCGCGGCGATTGACCGTGCCGGCATTGTGTTGGGTTCACAGCCTTCGATTTCAGTACTGACGCCAGGCCCGGTCCGCGGCAGCGCCCGCTTGCGCGTAAAAATCAGGATAAAGAGTCATGAAGCAACAACATACCGCCAGCCGGCACAAGCAGAGAGGGTTCGTCGCCCCGGGCAGCCAGAAGGAGAAGCTCTCCTCCCGGGTGCTCGACGAGGCCGACAAGTCCCTCGAGTACACCCTCACCGCCGTGCGCGGCAACATCGACGGCCTCACCGCGACCGAGGCCGCCAACCGCCTGATCCAGTTTGGTCCCAACGAGGTGACCCACGACAAGCCGCCCCACGCGCTGATCCAGCTGCTGCAGGCGTTCAAGAACCCTTTCGTGATGGTGCTGATCGTGCTCGGGCTGGTCAGCTACGTGATGGACGTGCTGATGGCCGAGCCGGGCGACGAGGACTGGGTCAAGGTGATCATCCTAGGCGTCATGGTGGGGCTGAGCGGTCTGCTGCGTTTCTGGCAGGAGTACCGCTCCGTCAAGGCGGCCGAGGCGCTCAAGTCGCTGGTGCGCAACAATGCCACCGTGCAGCGTCGCCCCTCGCCTGGAGTCGCCCCCCAGCGCAAGGAGGTGGCGATGACCGAGCTGGTGGCCGGTGACATAGTGCACCTGCAGGCGGGGGACATGATCCCGGCCGACATCAAGCTGATCGAATCCCGCGATCTCTTCATCAGCCAGGCGGTGCTGACCGGCGAAGCGCTGCCGGTGGAGAAGTACGACACCCTGGGCGCCGTGGCCGGCAAGTCGGCGGACGGCACCGGCGCAGGGGAGGCGGGACTGCTCGATCTGCCCAACATCTGCTTCATGGGCACCAACGTGGTGAGCGGTACCGCCCGCGCCGTGGTGGTGGCCACCGGCAGCGACACCTATTTCGGCTCGCTGGCCCGCAACGTGGTGAGCCACAAGCGCATCGAGACCAGTTTCGATCGCGGCGTGAACAGCGTCACCAGGCTGCTTATTCGCTTCATGCTGGTGATGGTGCCCATCGTCTTCATGCTGAGCGGGGTCAGCAGCGGCGACTGGATGTCGGCGCTCACCTTCGCGCTGGCGGTGGCGGTGGGGCTCACCCCCGAGATGCTGCCGATGATCGTCTCCGCCAACCTGGCGCGCGGCGCGGTGGCCATGGCCAAGCGCAAGGTGGTGGTGAAGCGGCTCAACTCGGTGCAGAACTTCGGAGCCATGGACGTGCTCTGCACCGACAAGACCGGCACCCTGACCCAGGACAAGATCATCCTCGAGCACCACTACGACGTGCGTGGCAACCGGGACGACCGGATCCTGCAGCTGGCCTGGCTCAACAGCTTTCACCAGAGCGGCATGAAGAACCTGATGGACATCGCGGTGGTCGAGCACGCCGATGCGCTGGGGGAGAGCTGCAAGCCGGCCAACTACCGCAAGGTGGACGAGCTGCCGTTCGATTTCGTGCGCCGGCGCCTGTCGGTGATCGTGCAGGACGATCTGGGCCAGCAGCTGATGGTCTCCAAGGGGGCGGTGGAAGAGATGCTGGCCGTCTCCAGCCACATTGCGGATGGCCAGGAGATGCGGGAGCTGACCGATGCCGATCGCCGTGCCCTGCTGCGCCAGAGCGAAGAGTTCAACGCCGAGGGCTATCGGGTGCTGATCGTGGCGACCCGCGAGATCCCGGCGGGTGAGTGCAAGCAGAGCTATCAGACCCGCGACGAGGCCAAGCTGGTGGTGCGCGGCTTCCTCACCTTCTTCGATCCGCCCAAGGATTCGGCCGCGCCGGCCATCCGCGCACTGAACGACTACGGGGTGGCGGTCAAGGTGCTGACCGGCGACAACCCCATCATCACCAGCAAGGTGTGCCGCGATGTGGGGCTGGCGCCCGGCGTGCCGCTGCTCGGCAAGGATATCGAGGGGATGGACGATGTGGCGCTGTGCGAGGCGGTCAAGCAGACCACCATCTTCGCCAAACTCACCCCACTGCAGAAGTCGCGGGTGGTGAAGGCGCTGCAGGCCAACGGCAATACCGTCGGTTTCCTCGGTGACGGCATCAACGATGCGCCGGCGCTGCGGGATGCAGACGTGGGGATCTCGGTGGACAGCGGTGCCGATATCGCCAAGGAGACCGCCGACATCATCCTGCTGGAGAAGAGCCTGATGGTGCTGGAGGAGGGGGTGATCAAGGGGCGCGAGACCTTTGGCAACATCCTGAAGTACCTCAACATGACCGCCAGCTCCAACTTCGGCAACGTCTTCTCGGTGCTGGTGGCCTCCGCCTGGCTGCCCTGGGCGCCCATGCTGGCGATGCAGATGCTGATCCAGAACCTGGTGTACGACGTCTCCCAGATGCTGCTGCCGTGGGACAAGATGGACCCCGAGTTCCTCAAGCGGCCGCGCAAGTGGGAGGCGAGCAACATCAAGCGCTTCATGCTGTGGCTCGGCCCGACCTCCTCGGTGTTCGACATCAGCACCTACTGCCTGATGTGGTTCGTGTTCGGCGCCGGCGCCCTCTATGCCACCGCCAACGGCAGCATGGATCCGCTGGTCAACGGTCAGGCCATCATGAACTCCGGCTGGTTTATCGAGGGGCTGGTGTCGCAGACGCTGGTGGTGCACATGCTGCGTACCCGCAAGATCCCCTTCCTGCAGAGTACCGCCACCCTGCCGGTGCTGCTCTCCACCTCGATCGCCATCGCCATCGGCTGCTACCTGCCGTTCTCGCCGCTGGCTGAGCACTTCGGCTTCATCACCCTGGATGGGCCCAAGTACTTCATGTGGCTGGTGATCACCATGCTGGCCTACATGGGGCTGACCCAGACCGTCAAGACCCTCTATATCAAGCGCCACGGTCAGTGGTTCTGATGAAGGGTGAGTGAGAGGGCCGGTTACCCGGCCAGGAGCAATGAACGCAAAGAGGGATGGCCCGGGCCATCCCTCTTTTTCATGTCTGCAAGACAGGGGTCAATGCAGGACCAGTGCATAGGCCTCGCCGGCCATGCCGGTCAGGATGGAGAGGCTGACCGCGCCAAACAGCAGGCCAGTGACCAGATTGAGCGGACGCTGCACGCGGCCGAGCAGGCGCTGGGCTCGCACGGTGGAGAGACTCCAGGCCAGCCCCCCGAACCAGGCCAGCGAGAGCAGGAACAGCTCCAGCACCAGCAGGCCACGTGTCAGGCCGTCCACCTGGGGCGTCACCATGGCGGCCAGCAGCCCCATGAAGAACAGCAGAGCCTTGGGGTTGAGCAGGTTGGTGGCAATGCCGCGCTGCACCCCCTTGCGCCAGCCCTGCGCCTCGCCGCCGGCGTGCAGGGCGAGCTCGGCCGAGCTGTGCCAGGCCGCCTTCAGCGCCCCCCAGCCAAGCCATCCCAGATAGAGGGCGCCGACCACCTTCACCGTCATGAATAGCCAGGGGTGTTCGGCAATCAGCAGGCTGATGCCGGTGAGGCTGAGGGTGGCGTGCACCAGGATGGCGAGCGCGATGCCGAGTGCTGCACCCAGTGCGGTGGGCCTGTGCAGGCTGGTGCGCAGGATCAGCGCGAAGTCGGGGCCCGGGCTCGCCAGGGCGATGAGGTGGATGAGACCTATGGTCAGAAACAGGCTGGTGAACATGGAAACCTCTGCGACAGTATCGAGTTCACAGCATGGCGGATTGTGGAGTCGCGGGATTGTAAAAGATTGCAGTGCGGAGTTAGTCGGTGCGCCCAATGGCGGCCTGCATCTGCTGGCGAAAATCGGCGGGGGTGAGGCCGAACGCCTGGCGAAAACCGTGATGGAAGTGGCTCTGATCGAAGAAACCGACCGCCAGTGCCACCTCGCTCACCGGCAGGCCGCTGCCGAGCAGGCGCTTGCTCTGCTCGAGCCGCAGCCGCTTGAGCCAGGCGTAGGGGGTCATGCCGGTCTTCTTCTTGAACTGGCGCAGAAAGGCGAAGCGATCCAGCCCGAACAGGGCGGCCAGATCCTCCAGACTGTGGCGCTCATCCAGCCGGGACATCAGATAGTCGCGCAGGTACCTGAGCTGGGGGTCGGCCAGGGCGTGGCGCTCGGGGGCTATGTGCAGCAGCTCGCCGAGCAGGGCCAGCAGCTGGCTCTCCGCCAGCAGGCCGTCGGGGCTGGGGTTGTCCAGATACATGTGCAGCCGGGCAAAACCCTGATAGAGGTCGGGGCGGCTCTGCAACCCCTTGTCGAAGAAGGGCTCCGGGCTGTCTAGCAGCCAGCGGGCCAGCTGCTCGGGGGCGATGGCGAACACCCGCACCTCGTACCCTTCCGGCCGCAGGCTGAGGCCGTCGTGCATCTCGTCCGGGTTGACGGTGGAGAGCTCGCCGCGCACCAGGTGGTGGCTGTTGCCCTTGTGGATGAATTTCTGGCCGCCCTGCTGCACCAGACCTATGTGGTAGTCCAGGTGAACATGGCGGCCATAGCTGAACTCCCTGTGGTGGGAGTGGGAGAGTTCAACTCCCGGCAGCAGCCGGGATTGCCAGTAGTGGATGCGGGATTGGGGTGCGCTCATCGGCTATTGATAACCTGAAACCTGGGCATGGGCTTGTAGATTATTGCAGCGCCGGGCGGCGTCCCGTCAAGCCTGCTCCACAGCCTGCCGGCGTTTGCCACTGCGCAGCCCGTCCAGACTGAACAGCACCAGCGCGCTCCAGATGAAGGCGAAGGTGATCATCTTGTCCAGCGCCAGCGCTTCGCCATAGAGGGTGACCGCCAGAATGAACATCAGGCTGGGGCCTATGTACTGGAAGAAGCCCAGGGTGGAGAGCTTGAGCCGGGTGGCCGCGGCGGTGAAGCAGAGCAGCGGCGCCGTGGTGACGGCACCGGCGGCGATCAGCAACAGGTTGAGGTGCCAGTCATTCTGGGTGAGATGGCTGGTAGGGCTGTCGGCGATGCCCCACAGATAGATGGCGGCCGGCGGCAGCATGATCAGGGTCTCGATCAAGAGGCCGGTCAGCGCGTCGAGGGCAAGCTTCTTGCGAATGAGGCCGTAGATGGCGAAGCTCGACGCCAGCACCAGCGCGATCCAGGGCAGGGAGCCGAAGGCGATGATCTGGATGGCGACACCGATCGCTGCCAGTCCCACCGCCCACCACTGCAGCCGGCGCAGCTTCTCGCTCAGGAACAGCATGCCGAGCAGCACGTTGAACAGCGGGTTGATGTAGTAGCCGAGGCTGGCATCCAGCATGTGGCCGTTGTTGATGGCCCAGATGAACAGCAGCCAGTTGCCGCCGACCGTGATGGAGGTAAAGGCCAGGGTGAGCAGCACTTTCGGCTGGCGCAGTACCGCCTGCACCTTGTGCCACTGGCGGCCGAGCAGGGTCAGCACCAGCAGCAGGGCGCACGACCAGATCATGCGATGGGTCAGGATCTCGGCGGCCGGCACGGCGGCGATGGTCTTGAAGTAAATGGGCGCCAGGCCCCAAAGGGTATAGGCGCACAAGGCGTAGATGACGCCTTGGCGCTGAACGTGTTGCTGCATGCGGATAACCTTCACTGGAGAGGCGGATGCTGGAACGCATCGCAAAAAATCAGTGTAGCGATCCTTTTGCGGGGAAAGAAGCGAATAAATGGTGATCAGCGGATTTTAACGGCGTACTGCCCGGCTCAGCGGCCTCCGCCGCGGCGGATCTTGTCCACGTCCAGCAGCAGCCACAGCATGAGTGCGATGGCGGAGATCCACGGACCCCAGGTCACGTAGGCCTCACCGTGTCCCAGTATGTAGAACAGCAGCGGCAGTCCTATTACCAGAAACAGTACACTTCCCAGAAAAAATAACATTTTTATCTTTATATTTAAGGGCTTGTCTATTTGATGATTATATCGATTGAGGCCGGCGATGAAAGGGTAAAAATGAAAAAGGGGGATTTCTCCCCCTTTTCGATAAATGAGCGTCATTTCTGATGCTATTCGAGCTGGATCCAGGTGCTTTTCAGCTCGGTGTACTTCTCCAGCGCATGCAGCGACTTGTCGCGACCGTTGCCGGACTGTTTGAAACCGCCGAACGGCATGGTCATGTCGCCGCCATCCCAGTTGTTGACGAACACGGTGCCGGCGCGCAGGGCGCGGGAGCCCTTCACCGCCTTGTTGAGATCCGCCGTCCAGATCGCGGCCGCCAGACCGTAGTCGGTGTCGTTGCCGAGCGCAATGGCCTCTTCCAGGGTGTCGAAGCCGGTCACCGCCAGCACGGGGCCGAAGATCTCCTCGCGGAAGATGCGCATCTCGGGGGTCACCTCGTCGAAGATGGTGGGCTCGATATAGAAGCCGCCGCTCTCGGTATTGGTGCGTTTGCCCCCCAGCAGCAGTTTGGCGCCCTGCTGCTGGCCGATGGCGATGTAGTTGAGCACCTGCTCCATCTGGATGTGATCCACCATGGCGCCGATGCGGGTAGTGGGGTCGAGCGGGTTGGCCGAGATCCACTCGCGGGCATGGGCCAGCAGCCGCTCCATGAACTGCGGCTTGATGCTGTTTTGCACCAGCAGGCGGGAGGCGGCGGTGCACACCTCGCCCTGGTTGTAGAAGATGGCGCCGGCTGCGCTGCGGGCGGCGGCGTCCAGGTCAGGCGCATCCGCCAGTATGATGTTGGGGCTCTTGCCGCCGCACTCCATGAAGGCGCGCTTGAGGTTGGACTTGCCGGAGCACTGCACCAGATGCTTGCCGATCTTGGTGGAGCCGGTGAAGGTGATGCAGTCCACGTCCATGTGCATGGCCAGCGCCTCACCAACCGTGTGGCCGAAGCCGGGCAGCACGTTGAACACGCCGTCGGGGATGCCAGCCTCCTTGGCCAGACCGGCGATGCGCAGGGCGGTGAGCGGGGATTTCTCGGAGGGTTTCAGGATCACCGAGTTGCCGGTGGCGAGCGCCGGCCCCAGCTTCCAGCAGGCCATCACCAGCGGGAAGTTCCACGGCACGATGGCGGCCACGACGCCGAGCGGCTCGCGGGTCACCAGCGCCAGGGCGGACTCCTCGACCGGGGCGACCTGATCGTAAATCTTGTCGATGGCCTCGGCGTTCCAGGCGATGCAGTTGGCGGCGGCGGGGGCGTCATAGCCCATGGCGTCGCCGATGGGCTTGCCCATGTCGAGCGATTCCAGCAGTGCCAGCTCCACCAGATTGAGCCGCATCAGTTCGGCGAAGCGCTGCAGGACCTGCTTGCGCTGCTTGGGCGACAGACCGCTCCAGCGTTTGTCGTCAAAGGCTGCGCGGGCGGCCTGCACCGCCAGTTCGGCATCGGCGGCGTCGCAGGCGGCGACCCTGGTCAGCAGTTTGCCATTGGCCGGGTTGATGCAGTCGAAGGTGGCGCCGTTGATGGCGTCCCGGTAGCTGCCGTCGATGAAGGCTTGCGAGGGCAGGGTCAGGTGGGAGGCCTTGTGTTGCCACTGGGCCAGGGTCAGGTCACTCATGTTCACTCCTTGAACCGGCAAAAAGTCAGTTTCCGCGTATCAATATGCTAAACATCCTGCCGCTTGTAAATCCATCTTGTAACAATTCGTTAAACACCTTGCCGGTTTGGCCTCATCCGGAATCCGTCCCGGCGAGGGTATCCGGCAGGGCAAACCGCACCGCAAGAGTGGCCATCGGTGCCTGCCAAACCTGAGGCCGGTGCTAAGGGGCTGGTCGTACTGCTGGGTCCGCCGAGGGGCGGGATCTCCCCTCTCATGGCTTAGAAGCTGGCGGGGGTGTTGGCCGAGATCAGCACGCATTCGTGCTCATCCACATTGCGAAAACGGTGCGGGGTGCGGCTGTCGAAGTAGTAGCCGTCCCCCGGCGCCAGCAGGTAGACCTGCTCGCCGACGGTGACCTCCACCTGGCCCTGGATGACGATGCCACACTCTTCGCCTTCGTGGCTCAGCATGTCGTCGCCGGTGTCGGCGCCCGGTGGCAGTATCTCCTGCATCATGCCGATGGCGCGGTTGGCGCGGCTGTGGCCCACCAGGCGGTAGCTGATGGGGTGGGTGCCGAGATCCGGCATGTCGGCGGCGCGGAAGATCACCTCGGAATCCATCTCCGTCTCATCGGTGAAGAAGGTGGCCAGCGACATGGGGATCCCTTCCAGCACCTTGCGCAGGGAGGCGACCGAGGGGCTCACCTGATTTTTCTCGATCTGGGAGATAAAGCCGTTGGTCACACCGGAGCGTTTGGCCAGCTCACGCTGGGAGAGGGCGGCTTTGGTGCGAACCGCCTTGAGGCGGTGACCGATATCCATCGATAGACACTCCTTGACTGTTTACTATTATTAAATTTGTGTTAAATATCTTATACCACCCAGCTCAGAGCAGCTAGCCGGGTGACACCATACGGGGCAAGTTTGAGCCCTTTTTTAAGATTATAGGTGTTTAATTTAATAGGCATTGGCCGACAGTTACTAAACACCTTAAGGATGAGGTGACCATGAAACCGATCAGCGACATCAATACGCCCTCCGACATGTCCGCTTTCTGGATGCCGTTTACCGCCAACCAGCAGTTCAAGGCGGCGCCGCGCATCCTGAAGTCGGCCGAGGGAATGTATTATCACTCAGAGGATGGCCGCAAGATACTGGATGGCACCGCCGGGCTCTGGTGTTGCAACGCGGGTCATGGTCGGCGCGAGATTGCCGAGGCGGTCTCCCAGCAGATTTCCCACCTCGATTTTGCCCCGACGTTCCAGATGGGGCACCCCCTGCCGTTCGAGCTGGCCAACCGGCTGGTGGAGATAGCCCCCAAAGGCTTCGGCCACGTCTTTTATACCAACTCAGGTTCGGAATCGGTGGATACCGCGCTCAAGATCGCGCTGGCCTGGCAGCGGGCGCGCGGTCAGGGCACCCGTACCCGGCTCATCGGCCGTGAGCGCGGCTACCACGGGGTCGGTTTTGGCGGCATCTCGGTGGGGGGTATTCCCGGCAACCGCAAGTGGTTCGGCTCCCTGCTGACCGGGGTGGATCATCTGCCCCACACCCTCAACATCGCCAAGAATGCCTTCACCAAGGGGCTGCCCGAGGAGGATGTGGCGCTGGCTGACGAGCTGGAGAAGATCGTCTTCCTGCACGATGCCAGCAACATAGCGGCGGTGATCGTCGAACCCATCGCCGGCAGTACCGGCGTGCTGATGCCCCCCAAAGGCTACCTCAAGCGGCTGCGGGAGATCTGTACCAAACACGGCATCCTGCTGATCTTCGACGAGGTGATCACCGGTTTCGGCCGCCTCGGCTCCCCGTTTGCGGCCCAGGAGTTCGACGTCATCCCCGACATGATCACCTGTGCCAAGGGGCTCACCAACGGGGCCATCCCCATGGGCGCCGTGCTGGTACAGAACCACATCTATGACGACATGATGGCGGCCGGCAAGGGGGCCATCGAGCTGTTCCACGGCTACACCTACTCCGGCCATCCGGTGGCCGCCGCCGCGGGCCTCGCGACCCTCGAGATCTATCGCAACGAGAACCTGCTGAGTCGCGCCGCCGATCTGGCGGGCTACTGGGAGGAGGCGGCCCATTCGCTGAAGGGCTGCAAGCATGTGAAGGATGTGCGCAACTACGGGCTGGTGGCAGGCATCGAGCTCGAGTCCATGCCGGATGCACCGGGCAAGCGCGCCTACGAGGTGTTCGTACGCTGCTTCGAGAAGGGGGCGCTGATCCGCGTCACCGGCGACATCATCGCCCTGTCGCCGCCCCTCATCATCGAGCGCAGCCAGATCGACGATCTCTTCACCCTGCTGCAGGACGCCCTGCAGGCTCAGGACTGACTTTCAACCGGTTGATGGCGCCCGTCGCGGCGCCACTTGCCCGTGCCTGCTCCCCGGGGCGGCGCGGGCAGGGACGAATTACCCATCACGGAGGATTTATGACATACAGGGTCAGCAACTTCATCGACGGCGAGATGACCGAGAGCCGCAGCGAGCGCTTCGGGGCCATCTTCAACCCGGCCACCGGCCAGCAGCAGGGCCAGGTGGTGCTCAGCACCGCCGCCGAGTGCCAGGATGCCATCGCCAGCGCCGAGCGCGCCCTGGTCGACTGGGCGCAGACCCCGCCGCTGGTGCGGGCCCGGGTACTGTTTCGCTTCAAGGAGCTGATGGAGCAGCACAGGGACGATCTGGCGCGGCTGATCAGTCGCGAGCACGGCAAGGTGTTTTCCGACGCCCAGGGCGAGCTGACCCGCGGTCTCGAGGTGGTGGAGTTTGCCTGCGGCATTCCCCATCTGCTCAAGGGGGAGCACTCCCTCAACGTGGGCCGCGGGGTCGACAGCCACTCCATGATGCAGCCGGTGGGGGTCTGCGCCGGCATCACTCCGTTCAACTTCCCGGCCATGGTGCCGCTGTGGATGTTCCCGGTGGCCATCGCCTGCGGCAACACCTTCATCCTCAAGCCCTCCGAGAAGGATCCCTCCCTCTCCCTTCGCATGGCCGAGCTGCTCAAGCAGGCCGGCCTGCCGGACGGGGTGCTCAACGTGGTCAACGGCGACAAGGAGGTGGTAGACGTGCTGCTGACCGACCCGCGGGTCGGTGCCGTGTCCTTCGTCGGCTCCACCCCCATCGCCCAGTACATCTATGCCACCGCCTCGGCCCACGGCAAGCGGGTACAGGCGCTGGGCGGCGCCAAGAACCACATGGTGGTGATGCCGGATGCGGATCTCGATCAGGCGGTTTCCGCCCTGATGGGGGCGGCCTACGGCGCCGCCGGCGAGCGCTGCATGGCCATTTCGGTGGCCGTGGTGGTGGGTGACGACACCGCCGATGCCCTGGTCGCGAAACTCTCGCCGCTGGTGGCGGCACTGCGGGTGGGCCCGGGGCTGGGCCAGAGCCCGGAGAACGAGATGGGGCCCCTCATCAGCCGCGAGCACCTGGCCAAGGTGCGCGGCTATGTGGATCAGGGGGTGGCCGAGGGGGCCGAGCTGGTGGTGGACGGCCGGGGCCTGAGCCAGGGCGAGGGTTACTTCATCGGCGGCAGCCTGTTCGACCGGGTGAGCCCGGAGATGCGCATCTACCGGGAGGAGATCTTCGGCCCTGTGCTGGCCATCGTGCGGGCGCCGGACTACGAGACGGCGCTCAAGCTCATCAACGAGCACGAGTACGGCAACGGCACCGCCATCTTCACCTGCGACGGCGACACCGCGCGGGACTTCACCGCTCGCGTGCAGGTCGGTATGGTAGGGGTGAACGTTCCCATCCCGGTGCCCATGGCGTTTCACAGCTTTGGCGGCTGGAAGCGGTCCATCTTCGGGCCGCTCAACATGCACGGGCCGGATGGGGTGCGCTTCTATACCCGGATGAAGACGGTGACTGCCCGCTGGCCCCAGAGCCTGCGGGCGGGCGCGGAGTTCTCCATGCCGACCATGAAGTAATCAACCATGCAGCAGCTAGCCCGGACATGGCCCGGTGGCAGGAATCCACCTTCGTTCGCCGCTATCACTGTGAAGGAGTAACAGATGCGACTGGGAATTCTCGATTGTGACCGGCTGGACCCCGATTTGGCGGGGGACTTCGGCCCCGTTTACTCCGAGATGTTTATCAAGGGCTTCCGGGCCCTGGCCCCCGGGCTGGAATTTCGGGTTTGGTCGGCGCTCGATGGCGAGCTGCCGGCCGATCTGCACGAGTGCGATGCCTGGCTCATCACCGGCTCGCGCCACGATGCCTACAGCGACATCCCCTGGATCCAGTCGCTGCGCGACTGGATCCGGCGCGCCCACGATGCCGACGTCAAGCTGGCGGGTGTCTGCTTCGGTCACCAGGTGATCGCCCAGGCGCTGGGGGGCGAGGTGGTGAAGTCCACCAAGGGTTGGGGGCTGGGGGTGTCGGTCCATCCCATGCTGGCCAGGCAACCCTGGATGGAGCCGGGGCTCGAGACCATCCGGATCCTGGCCAGTCACCAGGATCAGGTGGAGCAGCTGCCGCCGGGAGCCACCCGGCTGGCGGGCAATGATTTTTGTCCCAATTTCATGTTTTTGCAGGGTGACCACATAGTGGCCATCCAGGGACATCCGGAATTCTCGGTGGCGTACAACCGGGCGCTGATCGAGCGGCGGCGGGATTTCCTGTCCGATGACCGCTATCAGCGCAGCCTCTCCTCGTTGGAGGGAGAGGTGGATTCGGCCACCATGATGCAGTGGTTGTTGCAATTTTTGGGCATCCTGCCCGGCGCCGACACGGCCGCCGGCGGGATCACAGCAGGAGAGCGAGCATGATTATTGGCGTACCCAAGGAAATCAAAAACCATGAATACCGGGTCGGCATGACTCCCGCCGGAGTGCAGGAGCTGACGGCCCGGGGACACAAGGTGCTGGTGCAGCAGCAGGGAGGCGAGTCGATCGGGCTGTCCGACGCCGAGTACCAGGCAGCCGGTGCCGAACTGGTGGCCAGCGCGGCGGAGATCTTCGCCCGGGCCGAGATGATAGTGAAGGTGAAGGAGCCCCAGCCGGAGGAGTGCGAGCTGCTCAGACCGGGTCAGCTGCTGTTCACCTACCTGCACCTGGCGCCAGATCCGGTGCAGACCCAGCTGCTGGTGCACTCGGGGGCGGTGGCCATCGCCTACGAGACGGTGACCGACGATCGCGGCGGCCTGCCGCTGCTGGCGCCCATGTCCGAGGTGGCGGGGCGGATGGCGATCCAGGCCGGCGCCCACAGCCTGGAGAAGGCGCAGGGGGGCAACGGCACCCTGCTGGGTGGTGTGCCGGCGGTGGCACCCGCCAAGGTGGTGGTGCTGGGCGGCGGGGTGGTCGGTGTCAACTCGGCGCGCATGGCGCTGGGACTGGGGGCCGACGTCACCATCCTGGATCGCTCCCTGCCGCGGCTGCGGGAGCTGGACAGCCTCTACGGCCCGGCCCTCAAGACCCTCTACTCCACCCGCACCAACATAGAGGCGTGCATCGCCCAAGCCGACCTGGTGATCGGTGCCGTGCTGATCCCGGGGGCGGCGGCGCCCAAGCTGCTGACCCGCGACATGCTCAAGCTGATGCGCAAAGGCTCGGTGCTGGTGGACGTGGCCATCGATCAGGGCGGCTGTTTCGAGACCTCCCACCCGACCACCCACGAGGAGCCCACCTACGTGGTGGACGGCATCATCCACTACTGCGTGGCCAACATGCCGGGCGGGGTGGCGCGCACCTCCACCTTCGCGCTGACCAACGCCACCCTGCCGTTCGTGCTGGCGTTGGCCGACAAGGGCTATGCCCGGGCGCTGCAGGAGGATCGCCACCTGCGGGCCGGTCTGAACGTGTTCAAGGGCAAGATCACCCAGGCGGCGGTGGCGCAGGCGCTCGGCTACGAGTACGTCAGCGCCGAGGCGGTTCTGGACTGACGCAGCCATCGCGGGCTCGCCCGGCAAACGTCGAGCGGGCTCACAAACCCCGCGATTTCAGGGAGGGCCGCTGTGGCCCTTTCTCATATACTGGGCTCCCCTGTCAGTGAGGTCTCTTCATGTCCCGCATTCTGCTGCTCGCCAATCTCAACTGTGATCACGTGCTCTCCCTCTCCGAACCCCTGGTGGCAGGAGCCCGCCTGCAGTACGTGGATCAGGGCCGCCGGCTCGGCGGTGGCGCCGCCAACACCGGCATCGGACTGGTGTGGGCCGGCCACGAGGTGACCATAGCGTCGCGCATCGGGCTGGACGAAACCGGTGACTGGCTGCTGGAGCAGGCGGCGGGCTACGGCCTGGATTGCAGCCATGTGGAGCGCTTCGGCGGCGAGACCGGCGAGCTGCTGATCCTGGTGGACTCCACCGGCGAGCGCACCATCCTCAGGCGGCCACGGCGTCCGGATCTGCCGGGGGATCTGCCGAGCGAGGGGGTGGACTGCCTCTACGTGAACTACCCCGGCACCGCCATCATCGGCTACATGCGCCAGATGCTCGGCAAGAGCTTCGTAGTGGCCCAGTACCCCAAGGGCGGCCAGGCGCGTCGCCCCTGCCACGTGCTGGTGGCCTCCCGCTCCGATCTCGGGGAGGTGGGGGACCCCTGGCAACATGCCCGCCAGCTGGCCGGTGAGCAGCTGGAGTGGCTGGTGCTGACGGAAGGCAAGGCCGGCGCCGTGGCCATTCATGACGAGGAGCAGATCCGGGTGGCGGCGCGGCCGGTGTCGGTGGTGGACACCACGGGGGCGGGGGATGCCTTCGCCGGCGGCCTGATCCACGGACTGGCGCGGGGCATGGCGATCCGGGAGGCGCTGCAGTGCGCGGTGGACTGGGGCGCTTTTGCGGTCGCCTCCGAGAGTTCCATCCCCTCCAGCGCTCTGAAGAACTGGCTCAAGCAGCCCCATTGAATCGGCAAAAACGGTTGCGAATGACACATGGCAGCATCGACTGTGGCGAGGGAGGAAACCGGCGAATTTCACCGTCAAATCCCGCCAAAACCTTGGGCTAACCCTGCAAGTTTGCGATCAATCAAAGAAAGTGTCGATTTATGTGCATCTTCATCGACACCCGCCTGAGCTGCTCTTAACCTTGACCTCCACGACTCAGATTAAGAGGCGGACACTGCGCGGGCGCAGGGGTTCCCCTACCTCTTAGCTTTAGGTCGTCGTCCTGATTTCTGGCTTGTAGTAAGAGGCAAGTGCGACCATGCAACTGACACGATTTACCGACTATGCCCTGCGTACCCTCACCTTTCTGGCCGTCCAGCCGGGAGATCGCCTGTCGACCATCACAGAGGTGGCCGATACCTTTGGTATCTCCCGCAACCACGTGGTCAAGATTGTCCACCAGCTCGGCATCAAGGGGTACATAGAGACGGTGCGTGGCAAGCATGGCGGCATCCGGCTCGGTCGCTCCGCCGTCTCCATCAACCTGCGCGACGTGGTGATGGACATGGAGCACGTGCTCTGCCCGGTGGACTGCAAGCGCGAAAACTGCCGCCTCTCCGGTGGCTGCCGCATCCAGGGCATTTTGCGTCGCGCCATGAACGCCTTCCTCGAGGTGCTGGGTGAATACACCCTGGCCGATGCGGTGCGCGACCCGACCCGGCTCTGCCACCTGCTCGGCATCGAACAGGATTCCATCCTGGCCATGGCATAAGCCAGGCAAGCACGACAAAGGGGCCCGCGGGCCCCTTTGTCGTTTGCGCCGGACGCGGGATCAGGGTTGGGGGATCAGGGTGATGGCGCCGTGCAGGCAGGCGAGGCCGCAGGCGCCGCAACCGTCGCAGGCCGCCATGTTGATGCTGACGCCGTCGGCGCAGGCCTTGATCGCCTGCTGGGGGCAGGCATCTTCACAGAGCAGGCAGTAGAAGCCCTGGCGGGCCTGACAGCTTGCCTCGATCCGCACCCGGGTCTGCACCTGACGGCCAAGTTGCAGGTCGAGGGCGCCGGTCGGACAGGCTCTGGCGCAGCTGCCGCAGTAGCTGCACTGGCCGCAGGCGAGATCGAGCAGCGGCGTGCCGGCGATGGGGCTGCCGTCGTATTCGGGCTGGGTGGCCGGCTTGAGCAGGCCGTTGGGACAGGCCTTGAAGCATTCGCCGCAGCGGGAGCAGAGGGAGAGGAACTGGGACTCTTCGATGGCCCAGGGGGGACGGGCTTCATGGCAAACCACTTCGGGTTTGCGGGAGCCTCCCAATGCCTGCGTCAGCCAGCGACAGAAAAAATGCGTCATGCCCACCCCTGATACCTATTAGGGGTTAATTTTATCCAAGTTTCCCTTTGCAAGCCAGAGAATAGCGCCGGCCAGGATCGCAAGCCGGGTTGCCCTTGTGTAAGCTAGGCGGGTCTTTTTGCAGGATTGAATGAACTCATGTGGTTATTTCTGTGGCGTGCTTCTCTGCTCTATATCTTCCCCTTGCTGATGTGGGGCTACTGCCGCATCAAGGGGATCGAATTCGTCGAGCTCGACACCGGGGTTAACAGCCACAAGTGGGTGGTGCTGGCCGCCTATCTGCTCTACGTGCTGATCTGGCTGCTGCTCAACCGCTATCTCGAGCTGTTCCTGCGCCAACGGGGTCGCAAATGATCGAGCCCGGGCTCTGGGCCCTGCTGCTGCCGGGTGCGCTGCTGGCCATCGGCATTGGTTGGGGGATCGGGCGGCGCAGCGGTACGGCGCAAGCCCGGGAATTGCTGCTGAGCCAGGAGCGCCTGCAGGCGCTGCAGGAACGTTATGACGAGCTGCAGGATGAGCGGCTGCTGGGCCAGCAGAAGCTGGATCAGCAGCAGACCCTGCTGATCAAGCTCACCGCCCGTCTCAAGGATGCCGAGGCCACCCTGCGCAGCGAGCGGCTGGCCGCCGCCGAGAAGCTGCAACTGCAACAGGAGGCTGAACAGCGCCTCAGCCAGCAGTTCGAGAACCTCGCCAACCGTATCTTCGAGCAGAACTCGGGCAACTTCCGCGAACTGAACCAGAACAGCCTGGATCTGCTGCTCACTCCGCTGAAAGAGCAGCTGGAAGGCTTTCGCCGCCAGGTGGGGGAGACCCACGCCCAGGAGACGGCCCAGCGCCACAGCCTCAAGTTCGAATTGGAGCGCCTCGCCGAGCTCAACACCCGCATGACCGAGGAGGCGGCGGCGCTGACCCGCGCCCTTAAGGGCGACAGCAAGCAGCAGGGCAACTGGGGCGAGGTGGTGCTGGCGCGCATCCTGAGCGAATGCGGCCTGCGTGAGGGTCACGAGTACCACACCCAGGTCAACATCGAGGTGGACAAGGGCAAGCGCTATCAGCCCGACGTCATCGTCCACCTGCCGCAGGACAAGGACATCATCATCGATGCCAAGGTGTCGCTGACCGCCTACGAGCGCTGGTACAACGCCGCTGACGAGCTGGAGAAGGCGGTAGCGCTGAAAGAGCACGTCGCCTCGGTACGCAACCACATCCGCGAGCTGGGCCGCAAGGATTACCAGCAACTGCCCGGGGTGCGCACCCTCGACTACGTGCTGATGTTCGTGGCGGTGGAGCCCGCCTTCCTCACCGCGGTGGAGGCCGACCCCTCGCTGGTGCGCTACGGTCTCGACAACAACATACTGCTGGTGAGCCCCACCAACCTGATGGTGGCGCTGCGTACCATAGAGAACCTGTGGCGCTACGAACGGCAGAACCAGAATGCCCGCCAGATCGCCGAGCGGGCCGGCCGCCTCTATGAGAAGCTGCGGTTGTTCGTGGAGGAGATGCAGCAACTGGGGGGCAGCCTGCACAAGGCGCAGGAGAGCTACGACAAGGCGATGGGGCGGCTGGTCAACGGGCGCGGCAACCTGATCGCCCAGGTGGAGCGCTTTCGCGAGCTGGGGGTGGAGGTGACCAAGACCCTGCCCGAGCCGCTGGTCAACCGGGCGCTGGAGCGGGAAGACCCGGCCGAGTGAGGCAGGGGCTCAAGTTTCATGTAACAAGAAGGGCAGCCAGTGGCTGCCCTTTTGTATTTCTTCGTCCGCACAGGCTTCGCTCTTCGAACGTGTGAACTCACCGGCATGCGGGTTGCCGCCTTGGTCGGTTATTGCCTCCAGAAGGAGGGGAAGAAGATCACCGCCACGGTCAGGATCTCGAGGCGCCCCAGCAGCATGCCGAACGACAGGATCCACTTGGCCGAGTCCGGCAGGGAGGCGAAGTTGGCGCTGGGGCCGATGACCGGGCCCATGCCCGGGCCCACGTTGGCCACGGCGGTGATGGAGCCCGAGATGGCGGTCAGGGGATCCAGCCCGATGGCGCCGAGCAGGGCGGCGATCAGCAAGATGATGGCGAAGTAGGCCAGCACGAACGAGATCATCGAGCGGATGATGGCGTCGTTGACCGGTCGGCCGTTGTACTTCTGCGGGAAGACCCCGGAGGGGTGCATCAGCTGGCGCATCTGCTTCTTGAACAGGGCGAACGCCACCTGCACCCGGAAGATCTTGAGGCCGCCGGCGGTGGAGCCGGAGCAGGCGCCGAGCGCCAGCAGCACGATGAAGATGATGCTGGTGAGCGGGCCCCAGGTGCCATAGTCACCGAGGCCATAGCCAGTGGTGGTGAGCACGGAGACGATGTTGAAGCTGCTGATGCGCAGGGCATCCGTGAAGTCGTAGGTGCCCCGCAACCAGAGATAGACAGTGACCACCAGGGTGACCCAGACCACCAGCCAGAAGAAGCCCCGCACCTGGGCATCCTTGAGCAGGCTGTGATCGCGCCGGCTCAGACTCTGCACGTAGAGCAGGAAGGGCAGGCCGCCGAGAAACATGAAGAGGGTGCCGATCCAGTGCGCCGAGTTGGAGAAGTGGGACATGGATTGATCGGAGGTGGAGTAGCCGCCGGTACTCAGGGTGGTCATGGCGTGATTGACCGCCTCGAACAGGGTCATGCCACTCACCCAGTAGGCCAGGAAGCAGAGCATGGAGAGCACCAGGTAGACCAGCACTATGTTGTTGGCCACCGTCTTGGCGCGCGGGGCACTTTTATCCGACCAGTCCGAGCTCTCGGTCTGGAACAGCTTCATGCCCCCCACGTTGAGGTAGGGCAGTACCGCTACCGCCATCACGATGAAACCCACCCCGCCCAGCCACTGCAGGATGGAACGCCACAACAGGATGCTGTGGGCCATGTTGTCGAGCCCGGACAGCACGGTGGAGCCTGTGGTGGTCACCCCCGACATGGTTTCGAAGTAGGCGTCGGTGAAGTTGATGTGGGTGATGAAGAAGAAGGGCAGGGCGCCAAAGATGCAGGCCACCACCCAGACCGAGGTGGTGAGCAGGAACATCTCCCGCACGCCGAGGTGAAACTCCGCCTTGCGGCCGTAATGAAGGCAGAGCAGGGCCGCGCCGTGGGTGATCAGCACCGACTTGAGAAACTCGACGAACCCCTCTGAACCGGTCAGCAGGGCCAGTAGGGTGGGCAGCCACATGAACAGGGCCAGTTTGGAGAGCACCAGCCCGAGGGTGAAGATGATGGGACGCAGCTTGATCATGCAAGATAACCTGGTCGTTGATTGACAAAAGACCCGGACAACCCCCTGGAGAGGCGGTGCCGGGTCTGCTTTGCGCTGCCTGGGTACATGGGCAGGTTACAGGAAGAAGGGACTTGGCTGGAACAAGCGTTCCACTTCCGGAATGTACTTCTTGTCCACTAGGAACATCACCACGTGGTCGTCCTGCTGGATCTGGGTGCGGTCGTGGGCGATCAGTACTTCATCCCCCCGAACCACGGCGCCTATGGTGGTGCCGGGCGGCAGCTTGAGCTCGCCCACCGTCTTGCCGACCACCTTGGAGGTGTTCTCGTCACCGTGGGCGATGGCCTCGATGGCTTCGGCGGCACCGCGACGCAGGCTGTAGACGTTGGCGATGTCGGCCCGGCGCACATGAGTCAGCAGGGCCGAGATGGTGGCCTGCTGGGGGGAGATGGCGATGTCGATGGAGCCGCCCTGCACCAGATCCACGTAGGCGCTGCGCTGGATCAGCACCATGGTCTTCTTGGCGCCCATCTTCTTGGCGAGCAGGGCCGACATGATGTTGGCCTCGTCCTCGTTGGTCACCGCGATGAAGACGTCGATCTGGTCGATGTGCTCCTCCGCCAGCAACTCCTGATCCGCCGCATCGCCGCAGAAGACGATGGTGTGCTCCAGCACCTCGGAGAGCTGCTCCGCCCGCTTCTGGCTGCGCTCGATGAGCTTCACGCTGTAGCGCTTCTCCAGCTGACGGGCGAGGCCGGCGCCTATGTTGCCGCCGCCGACGATCATGATGCGCCGGTAGGGGCTCTCGAGGCGCTGCAGCTCCGACATCACGGCGCGGATATGGCCCGCTGCCGCCACGAAGAACACCTCGTCATCCGCTTCTATGATGGTGGTGCCCTGCGGACGGATGGAGCGGCCCTGACGGAAGATGGCCGCCACCCGGGTCTCGATGTTGGGCATGTGATCGCGTAGGGTGGAGAGGGCGTTGCCCACCAGCGGGCCGCCGTAGTAGGCCTTGACCGCCACCAGACCCACCTTGCCGCCGGCGAAGTCCACCACCTGCAAGGCGCCCGGGTATTCGATCAGGCGGCGCACGTAGTCGGTCACCAGCTGCTCGGGGGCGATCAGGTGATCCACCGGCACGGATTCGGGCAGGAACAGCCGATCCCGCTCCACCAGATAGGCCGGGGAGCGAATGCGCGCCACCTTGTTCGGGGTGTTGAACAGGGAATAGGCCACCTGGCAGGCGATCATGTTGGTCTCGTCGCTGTTGGTGACGGCGACCAGCATGTCGGCATCCTGGGCGCCGGCTTCGCGCAGCACCTTGGGATGGGCGCCGTGGCCGTTCACAACCCGCAGGTCAAACTTGTCCTGCAGCTCGCGCAGCCGATCGCTGTCGGTGTCGACTATGGTGATGTCGTTGTTCTCGCCGGCCAGGTTCTCGGCCAGGGTGCCGCCGACCTGACCGGCGCCCAGAATGATGATCTTCATAGAACAGCCTCATGGACGTCACCCTTGCCAGCTCTGCCTGTGTGCGCGGGGACAGTCATCAACATCATGAATCTCATAGGGAAAACGTGCTCGATATTGGGCAGTAACGGGTGCCGACCGGCGGCACCCCCGTACTTGCGGCCCTGCTTAGCGCTTGCTCAGCCTGGCGTAGTAGAAGCCGTCCATCTCGGCCTCGCCCGGCAGGAACTGGCGACCCGGGCACTCCGGTGTGTCCTCAGCGTGCAGGGGCACCAGGGTGGCATCCGGCGTGGCCGCGAGGAAGGCGCGGATCTGATCGCGGTTCTCTTCCGGCAGCACGGAGCAGGTGGCGTAGAGCAGAGTACCGCCGCTTTTCAGTTTCGACCAGAGGGCGCCGAGGATGCGGCGCTGCAGCTCGGCCAGCTCGCGAATGTCCTGATCCCGGCGCAGCCACTTGATGTCGGGGTGGCGGCGGATGACGCCGGTGGCGGAGCAGGGAGCATCCAGCAGGATGCGATCGAACTGCCCCTCTGGCCACCACTGATCCGGCGTGCTGGCATCGCCGTGGATCACCTTGGCGCTGAGGCCGATGCGATCCAGGTTCTCCTGCACCCGCTTGAGGCGGTTCTCGTCGGCATCGACGGCGACCACGCCGGCCAGCGCGGGTTGGCGCTCCAGCAGATGGGCTGTCTTGCCGCCGGGGGCGGCGCAGGCATCCAGCACCCACTCGCCCGGTTGCGGGTCGAGCAGGGCGGCCGCCTGTTGTGCTGCGCCATCCTGTACCGAGCAGTCGCCGACCTCGAAGCCGGGCAGCTTGGTCACGTCGCAGGGACGCTCCAGCAGGATGCAATCCTCGCCCTCTTCACCGGCCACCGCATTGATGCCGGCGTCGGCCATGCGGGCCAGCATCTGCTCGCGGCTCTGGCGCTGGCTGTTGTTGCGGATCCACATGGGTGGGCGCTGGTTGTTGGCCTCCATGATGAACTCCCACTCATCCGGATAGGCCTGACGCAGACGCTTGGTAAGCCACTCGGGGTGGCCGAGGCGCACGCTCGGCACGCGGTCGATACGCAGCAGAATGACTTCGGCGCTGCGCTGGAAGTTGCGCAGCACGCCGTTGATGAGGCCGCGCAGAGAGGTACCTTTGAGCAGCTTGACGGCGTTGACGGTCTCGGCCACCGCGGCGTGAGCCGGAATGCGGGTGTAGATGAGCTGATAGAGACCGACCAGGATCAGGTAGTGGAAGATGCGGCTCTTGTTCTTGAGCGGCTTGTCCATCATCTCGCCGACCGCCGCATCGAGGCGGGGCAGCCAGCGCAGGGTACCGTAGCAGAGTTCTTGCAGGAGGGCGCGATCGCGGGGCGCAACCTTCTCCTGGGCAGCAGGCAGAACGGCTGAGAGGGACTGGCCCTGATCCAGCACCTGTTGAATGACGAGAGCAGCCTGTGCGCGTGTTTTCATAGTGTTACCTTAGATGCGCAAGTCGGGGCCTGGGCCCCGCCTTGTGTCAATTCAGTTCAATTCAATTGCGTGCCGGGTTCAAACCAGTCGCGGCGAGAGTTGAGCAGATCCGTCACGGACATCGCCTTCTTGCCGGGCGGCTGCAGGGTCAGCAGGCGCAGTACCCCCTTGCCGGTGGCGACATCGATCCCCTGCTTGTCGGCCTTGAGCAGGGTGCCGGCGCGCTGGCCGTGATCCTGTGTGATGACCTCGGCCTGCCATACCTTGACGGTCTGGTCAGCCACCTCGAACCAGCTAATGGGCCAGGGATTGAAGGCGCGGATGCAGCGCTCGATAGCGGCTGCGTCCATCGACCAGTCGATGCGGGCCTCTTCCTTGGAGAGCTTCTCGGCGTAGTTGGCCAGCGCATCGTCCTGCGCCTCGGCGGCGATGTCGCCGGCGGCCATGGCATCGATGGTGTCGACCAGCGCCTGCGGGCCCAGCTCGGCCAGCTTGTCATAGAGGCTGGCGGAGGTCTCGTCGGCGGCGATGGGGCAGCTCATCTTGCGGATCATGGCGCCGGTATCCAGCCCCACATCCATCTGCATGATGGTCACGCCGGTCTCGGCATCGCCCGCCCAGATGGAACGCTGGATCGGGGCGGCGCCGCGCCAGCGCGGCAGCAGGGAGCCGTGCACGTTGATGCAGCCCAGACGCGGGGTATCGAGCACCACCTTGGGCAGGATCAGGCCGTAGGCCACCACCACCATCAGGTCGGCGCCAAGGGCAGCCAGTTCGGCCTGGGCCTCTTCCTTGCGCAGGCTAGCCGGTTGATAGACCGGCAGATCGTGCGCCAGCGCCAGCTCCTTGACCGGGCTGGCGGTGAGCTTCTGGCCGCGGCCGGCGGGCTTGTCCGGCTGGGTATAAACGGCGACGACCTCGTGGTCGGAAGACAACAACGCCGCCAGGTGACGGGCGGCGAAGTCGGGAGTACCGGCAAAAATCAGTTTCAGCTTATTCAATGGGGCAGATCCTCAGAGGACTTTGCGATCTTCACGGGCCATCTTTTCCAGCTTCTGGCGAATGCGTTGGCGCTTGAGCGGGGAGAGGTAATCCACAAACAGCTTGCCGACCAGATGGTCCATCTCATGCTGGATGCAGATGGCGAGCAGATCGTCTGCTTCCAGCTCGAATGCCTTGCCGTGGCGATCCAGTGCGCGCACCTTGACCCACTCGGCGCGGGGCACCAGGGCACGGCTGCCGGGCACGGAGAGACACCCTTCCTCGATGCCGGTGCTGCCGGCCTGCTCGATGATCTCGGGGTTGATCAATACCAGAGGATCTTCACGGTTTTCAGAGACATCGATCACTATGATGCGCTGATGAATGTCGACCTGAGTGGCGGCGAGGCCGATGCCTTCCTCCGCGTACATGGTTTCGAACATATCATCTACAATGTGTTGTAACTCGGGTGTAAAGGTCTCGACAGGGGCTGCGACGGTACGCAGACGCTCATCGGGGAAACGCAATACATCTAGAATGGCCATAGTTTTTTCTTTAGTTTCGTATAAATGCAGTCAATATTGGCGTAATTCTAGTCATTTACGCCGACAAAAAACAGCAACACTTTGCGCGCAGAAGTAACAGGGAGTGTTATGTATCTGAAGCAAACCATCCTCGCCTGCCTGTTGGCCACGTTGAGCCAGGGAGCTCAGGCCGACCAGCTCAAACTGAAGGCAGGCTATCCCGAGACCTATGTGGTGCAAAAAGGCGACACCCTCTGGGATATTTCCGGCCAGTATCTGGCAGAGCCCTGGCTCTGGCCAAGGCTCTGGAACATCAACCCGCAGATCGCCAATCCCCACTGGATCTACCCGGGTGACGTGCTGCACCTGAGCTGGGTCAATGGCGAGCCGCGGCTCGGCAAGGCGACCCAGGGCGGCAAGCAGGTGATCCGCCTCTCTCCCAAGAGCCGCTACGAGAACAAGGCCAATCCCATTCCGACCCTGCCGCTCAGCGAGATAGGCCCCTTCCTGCAGACCGACCATATTCTGGCAAACAGCCAGCAGGCGAAGCAGTTGCCCTACGTGCTCGGCAATGATGAGGCCCATATTGGCATGCTGGAGGGCGATACCCTCTACGTGCAGGGTTCGCTGATCCCGGGCCAGGATTACGGCATCTACCACCCTGGCGCCATCTACAAGGATCGGAAAACCGGCGAGCAACTTGGGCAGGAGGCGGTCTTCGTCGGTACGGCCAGGGCGGAGGCCCTGCTGCCGGATGGTCGTACCCGGGTCACCCTCAGCCACAGCAAGCGGGAAGTGTATCAGGGAGACAAGCTGATGCCGTTCCCGCCGCAGGAGAGCCTCTCCGCCGTGTTTACACCCAAAGCGGCCCCCGTCATCTCGCCCGGCTATATCGTCGATCTGCCGAGCAAGGCCCGGGGGGGCGGCAAGTTCGATGTCGTGCTCATCAACAAGGGTCTGCGGGATCAGGTGGCTCCCGGCGATGTGCTGGAGATCCTGCGACCCGGGACCCGGCTGGTGAGCAAGAATGGCAAGGTCGCCTATCGGGAGTACTCTTCCGTCTATGACAAGGCCTTCTATTCTGCCGGCAAATCACCGCTCCCCTCGGAGGCGGTGGCGCGGGTCATGCTGTTCAAGGTGTATGACAAGTTGAGCTACGGGCTGATCCTGCAAAGCCAGAACATGGTCGGCACCGGCTATCAGGTCAGCAACTTCTGACGTGACGCTTCCATCCGGGCGACTCGCGCTGTGGCTGACACTGGATGCCGTCACCGGTATCGGCCCGGTCACTGCCGCTCGTCTGCTCGCCCATTTCGGCGGCGACATCGCCGCCCTGTTCGACTCGGAAGATGGCACCTTGCGAGAACTGGGTCTGCAAAGTGCCCAGATCCGGCAGATGCGATGGCCTCTGCCGGTGGTCGAACAGGGGCTGAGCTGGGCAGCCGAGCCCGGCAATCATCTTCTCTGCCCCGACGATCCCGCCTATCCACCTCTGCTCAAGGAGATCCCAGCCGCCCCTCTGTTGCTCTACTGCCGCGGCAATCTGGCAGCACTGTCTGTTCCCCAGCTGGCGATGGTCGGCACGCGCCACCCGACCTATGCCGGCAAGGAAAATGCTGCCCGCCTCTGCAGCGAGCTGGTCGCGTGCGGATTGGCCATTACCTCAGGTCTGGCGCTTGGCATCGATGGGATTTGTCATCAACAGGCGCTGACAAACGGGGGGATCACCCTGGCAGTGCTGGGTTCAGGGCTCGACAGCCTCTACCCCAAGCGTCATCAGGGGCTGGCAGAGCAGATCCTGGCGCAGGATGGTGTGCTCATCTCCGAGCTGGTGCCCGACAAGGGGCCGCTGGCGGAACACTTTCCACGGCGCAATCGCATCATCAGCGGCCTGTCGCTGGGAACCCTGGTGGTGGAGGCGGCCGAGCAGAGCGGTTCGCTCATCACTGCCCGTTACGCGCTCGAACAGGGGCGGGATGTCTTCGCCGTGCCGGGGGCACCGCAGAACGGGCAGGCGCTGGGCTGCAACAAATTAATCCAGCAGGGGGCCAAACTTGTGTTGAGCGCGGCCGATATAGTGGAAGAGCTGCCGGGATTCTGTGCCCTGAGCCATCTAGGGACGGATATGTCTGAGCAGCAGCATAATAGCGAATTGCCTTATGCCGATTTGTTGGATAACGTAGATTACGAGACCACGAGCGTGGATACCGTTGCCGAGCGGACCCAGCTTCCTGTCGAAGTGGTATTGGGCAGGTTGGTTGAGCTGGAGCTGGCCGGAGCAGTGATGGCGGTAGCCGGTGGATACGTCAGAGCGAGGAGGGCGAATCATGTTTGATGTATTGATGTACCTTTTCGAGACCTACATCCACAGCGATGCAGATGTGACGGTCGAACAAAACGAACTCACCGATGAACTGAGCCGCGCCGGTTTCGACAAGGAGGAGATCGAGAAGGCACTCGACTGGCTGGAAAGATTGGCCAATCTGCACGACAGCGAGCGGGAGGTCTACGTGGCCGCCAGCACGCAAGGCTCGATGCGTATCTATGCCCCGCAAGAACTGGCCCGTCTAAGCACCGAGTGCCGCGGCTTCCTGCTGTTTCTGGAGCAGGCCCAGGTGCTCAACGCCGAAACCCGCGAAATCTGCATCGAGCGTTTGCTCGAGCTGGACAAGCCGGATATCGAGCTGGATGACCTGAAGTGGGTGGTCATGATGGTGCTCTTCAACGTTCCCGGCAGTGAAAACGCCTACCAGCAGATGGAAGAGCTGGTGTTTGACGAGTCAGATGGAGTCATCCACTGACAGCCCGCAGCCGCGCTGGTAGAATCCGGATCATCTGGATTTCAAGGCGCGGCCCATGTCAAAGATCGATCACCACCTCTTTTCTGCCCACGAGCATGCGCTTGAACGTGAGCCATGCCCGCAGTGTGGTGCCGAGCTGGTGATCCGCCAGGGCAAGCACGGCCCTTTTCTGGGCTGTTCCGCCTACCCTGCCTGCGACTTCATTCGCTCCCTGACCCCCTCCGGCCGTGACATCGAGAAAGTGCTCGAGGGCTCTGCCTGTCCGGACTGTGGCCAGCCGCTGGCGATCAAGAAGGGGCGCTATGGGTTGTTCGTGGGCTGTACCCAATATCCGGCCTGCCAGCACATCGAATCCCTGCAGGAGAGTGACGATACCCAGGTACTTTGTCCCGAGTGCGGCAAGGGTCATCTGATCAGTCGGACCTCGCGTTATGGCAAGCAGTTCTACTCCTGCGACGGCTATCCCCACTGCAAATACGTCGTCAATGACAAGCCGGTTGCCATGCCTTGCCCGCAGTGCGGCTGGGGCATCATGGTGGAGAAAAAAGTGCGGGGGAGCGTGCGCTGGATCTGTCCGCAAAAGAAATGCGGCCACCAGAGCGAGCGGGTATAATCGCGCCGCCTTGAGCGAATTGAAACGTTTTCGGCAACCTTCCACCCCCCACTTGGAGTAAGGAAATTCCCGCCATGACTAAACCTTTCGTTGCCGTATTGATGGGCTCTGATTCCGATTTTCCCGTGATGCAGACCACTCTTGAGGTTCTCAAGTCGTTCGACATCGCGGTGGAAGTGAAGGTGACTTCCGCACACCGTACCCCGGCAGCGACCCACCAGTACGTAACCGATGCCGAAGCCCGTGGCTGCAAGGTCTTTATCTGCGCCGCCGGTCTGGCCGCTCACCTGGCAGGTGCCGTGGCTGGCATCACTACGCGTCCCGTGATCGGCGTGCCCATCGATGGTGGCCCGCTCAAGGGGCTGGATGCCCTGCTCTCCACCGTGCAGATGCCGGGTGGTGTGCCGGTGGCAACCGTGGCTATCGGTAAAGCCGGTGCCAAAAATGCCGGCTATCTGGCCGCCCAGATGCTGGCGGTGGCCGATGATGAACTGGCGGCCAAGGTTCGGGCCGAGCGCCAGAAGAATGCCGACGAGGTGCTGGCCAAGGATGCCGCCCTGCAGGCTCAACTCAAGTAAGCCCCGAGACGGCAACCACGGTCAGCTTCGCTCTGTTGTTGGCAGGGGGATGAAGGGGGCTACAGTGGTTGCCACCCTGCGGGGTCAACCTTAATTGATGATGAGGCGACAGCCCGGCTGTCGCATTTTTTATGTCCAAAGAATTTGAACTTGCTGTTGCCGCACTCCAGCACGATGGGGTGATTGCCTACGCTACCGAAGCGGTTTTTGGCCTGGGATGTGATCCCGATTCCGAAGCGGCGGTACAACGCCTGCTGGCGATCAAGCAACGACCGGTAGAGAAAGGGTTGATCCTGATTGCCGCCGATCTGGCCCAGCTGCAGGATTACATCGATTTGGACCAGCTCACCAGCGAGCAGCTGGCCAGGGTGGAGGCCAGCTGGCCCGGTCCCTTTACCTGGATCATGCCGGCTCGTCCCGATACGCCGGCCTGGCTGACCGGACAATTTGACACCCTGGCCGTGCGCGTCACGGCACATCCACAGGTACAGGCGCTGTGTCGTGCCTTTGGCAAGCCGCTGGTCTCCACCAGTGCCAATCTGACTGGCGAGGAGCCTGCCCGCCGGCTGGCCGACATCGGCGAATTGCTGGCCAGCCAGCTGGCCTATATCCTGCCCGGCGAGGTGGGGGGGCAGGCCAACCCATCCGAGATCAAGGATGCCAGAACCGGTGCCGTCATTCGCCCCTCCTGAGCGGCGTTGGTGACGAGGTCTGGTGGCTATGCGGACGGGCGGAGTGCCGGTTCGAGGACATCACAATAATAGGGTCAGGCGACGATCCTGGCTGACTGGAGACAAGATGAGCAAACCGGATGTAGCCCAGGTCAAGGCCTTCCTGCTGCAGTTGCAGGACGACATCTGCCGTGGACTGGAGCAGGCTGACGGTGCCGGGCACTTTGTGGAGGATGCCTGGCAGCGTGAGGGGGGCGGCGGTGGTCGTACCCGGGTGCTGCGCCATGGTGCTGTGATCGAGCAGGGCGGGGTCAACTTCTCCCATGTGTATGGCGATGCCATGCCTGCTTCCGCCACGGCACATCGCCCCGAGTTGGCCGGCCGCAGGTTCGAGGCCATGGGGGTGTCGCTGGTGATCCATCCGCACAACCCCTACGTGCCGACCAGCCATGCCAATGTGCGCTTCTTCATCGCGGAAAAGGAGGGGGAGGCGCCCATCTGGTGGTTCGGAGGGGGCTTCGATCTGACGCCCTTCTATCCGTTCGCAGAAGACGTTCGGCACTGGCATCAGGTTTCCCACGACCTCTGCCAGCCATTTGGCGACGACATCTATCCCGAGTTCAAGTCCTGGTGCGATCGCTACTTCTTCCTCAAGCATAGAGGCGAGACCCGTGGTGTCGGCGGTCTCTTCTTCGACGATCTCAATCGCTGGCCGTTTGCCGACAGTTTTGCCTTCATGCGAGCGGTGGGTGAAGGCTACCTCGCCGCCTATCTGCCGATTGTCGAGCGACGCAAAGGAGATGCCTATGGCGAGCGGGAGCGGGAGTTCCAGCTATATCGCCGCGGTCGCTACGTGGAGTTCAATCTGGTATATGACCGCGGTACCCTGTTTGGTCTGCAGACGGGGGGGCGCACCGAGTCTATCCTGATGTCGATGCCGCCACTGGCCCGCTGGGAGTATGACTGGCAACCGGAGGCTGGCAGCCCGGAGGCGCAGCTCTACACCGACTATCTCAAGCCGCGTGAGTGGCTGTGAAGCAAGGGGCCATCGCGGCCCCTTCTTGTTGCCGATATTCGACTTGTTCCCGCGGGGGAAAACCCGTTAAATCGGGAGATTGCCCTCTAAAGGAACGCCTTGATGGATCGTTATCTGGTTTTTGGCCACCCGGTGCGCCACAGCAAATCCCCCTTCATTCATACCCTCTTTGCCCGGCAGACCCAGCAAGAACTGGAATATGGTCTGGCCGAGCCGGCAGTCGAGGAGTTCGCCACCGCATTGCGTGCCTTCTTTGCCCAGGGCGGCAAAGGGTGCAACGTCACTGTCCCCTTCAAGGAGCAGGCATTTGCCCTGGTCGACCGGCTGAGCCCCAGGGCCAAACGGGCGGGGGCGGTCAATACCATCAAGTTGACCGATGACGGCGTATTGCTGGGGGACAATACAGATGGGGCCGGGCTGGTGGCTGACCTCAAGTCCCACGGGATGAATTTGGCCGGCAGCAGGATCCTGCTGCTGGGAGCGGGTGGTGCGGCGCGCGGTGCGCTGGCGCCCTTGCTGGCCGAACTGCCGACCGAAGTGGTGATCGCCAACCGGACCCACGCCCGGGCCGAGCAGCTGGCAGCCGAGTTTGCTGATCTGGGGTCCGTCAGTGCCCAGACTTACCCACAGCTGGCCGGTCCTTTCGATCTGATCATCAACTCCACCTCCGCCAGCCTGCAGGGAGAGCTCCCGCCGCTGGATCCTGCCCTGATCCATGCCGGCATCGCCATCTACGACATGATGTATGGTGCGACGGATACCCCCTTCATTGGCTGGGCCAGACAACATGGTGCCAGCCAGACCATGGACGGGCTGGGCATGCTGGTGGAACAGGCGGCCGAAGCGTTTACCGTGTGGCGCGGAATCCGGCCAGGGACTAAACAGGTATTGAGAGAACTGCAACGCAATCTGGGGACCCTATGAATCAAGGCATCCTGTTTCCCGAGCTGGCGGACTGGCAACCGCATGAACAGCGCATCCATTTTCCCGCCCAGCAGATGGGTGCACTGGTCGACTGCTACATCAGCCGCCGGCGACTGGAAAAAATGACCGGTCTCTCCCTGGCCAGGGAGGAGGACATACTGCGGGCCTTCGAAAGCGTACGTTTTGACATCGAAGAGATGGCTGAAAAACTCATTGAAGAACAAGAGTTTGCAGAGGATGGTGCAATCTATCTGTGATTTTTACGAGTTTTTTCTCAAAGCAGCGGAACTTGTACCAAGAGACGTGGACTAACTAGATAGTTGAGGAAGTGCTAGCTAGTCACCTTTATAACGCCCCGGTATTCGTACTGGGGATTTTTTTATCTGCATGAAAAGTAAGAAAATTTATGTAATTCATTTTCCGTGAAACTAAATTACATAAATTACTTTCACTTTCTGCTGCTTTGCTATACAGTTAGCAACGTAGGGTACAGAGGTAAGATGTTCTATCTTTCAGACCTTTTATTTCACGTAATTGAATGTGGCTGAATAGCAGCCCCGGTGAGTCATCATCGGGGCGTTTTTTTATGGGTTGCGTTTAGAGTAAATGCTTTAATGTTGGTGAATATTTGTTAGAATGAAAGGGCTTCTTGAGGAAAAACCAGTCGTCTTTGTTCTCAAGATTTAGCTTCTTCCCAATTTTTGAACTGATTGTTTAAGGCCGGTACTGCATCTGCAGCACCGGCCTCATTTTTATCCCTCCGCCACAGAAAATGTAATTAAATTTCATTTTGGTACTTATTAAGCGATATCGCCGCTTTTCCTCTGCATGAATTTGAAAACGTTGCCAATGGGATGAAAAGTTAATTGTTATATAAAATTAACTATTTATCCCATTGATCAATATGGTTATTCAGATTTTTGGAGGGAGGTAAGCCAAGCGTGGATGGAGGGCAGAGAAGGGGGCTCACAGGCTGAAAGCCTTTCAATCAGCGGAGGAGCCGCTCCGCCAATTGCATGGTTGCTTGCCGCGTCAACAAGAGGGGAGTTATTCCTCGATCGACTCTTGTTCGTCGTCAATCACCTCATCAGCGCCAGCCTGATACCAGCCGGTTAGCGTCTGGGCCAGCTTTTCCACCCCGATGTTGTTCAGCGAGGAGAAGGCTTCCACCTGGATATGCGGGCCCAGTGCCGCCACGGCCTGGCGTACCTTGATGACCTGATTGTTGCGCGGGCCCGGGCTCAGCTTGTCGGCCTTGGTCAGCAGCAGCATGACAGGCAGTGCGCGGTGGGCGCTCCACTCCAGCATGTTCATGTCGGTATCTTTGAGCGGGTGACGGATGTCCATCAGGATCACCAGCCCTTTCAAGGACTCGCGACGCTGCAGATATTCAGCCAGGGACTTTTGCCACTTAAGCTTCATTTCCAGCGGAACTTGCGCATAACCGTAACCCGGCAGGTCGACCAGACGCTTGCCCGGCTCCAGCTCGAACAGGTTGATCAACTGGGTGCGACCCGGGGTCTTACTGGTACGCGCCAGGTTCTTGTGCTTGGTCAAGGTATTCAATGCAGATGACTTACCGGCATTGGAACGGCCGGCAAACGCAATCTCGACACCCCCATCATTTGGCAGGTGACGGATGTCGGGTGCGCTGGTCACAAAATGCACCTTATTGAAATTCAGAGTTTGTGTATCCAACGTAAATTCCCCATAGAGATAGAGGGTTATAGAGTTACTTTTTTGTGAAATCGTGTAAAATGGCGTCGCTTAAACGCGTTTATTTTAACATGCCTTCAGCGGCATGGGATCTGGAAGCCTAATAACGAGAAGTTGGAACGCCATGAAGAACCTAGTCATTACTCTTGCTCTGATGGTTGGCGTAACGGGGATGGCACAAGCCAAGGGCGATGCCGCTGCGGGACAAACCAAGGCTGCCGTTTGCGCGGCCTGTCACGGACCGGACGGAAACAGCCTTGTCGACATGTATCCCAAGATTGCTGGTCAGCACGCATCATATATCAAAAAGCAGTTAGTTGAACTGAAGGCTGCAGCTTCCGGCCAAACTGGTCGGGTTGCTCCCATCATGGGGCCGATGGCGCTTCCCCTGTCCGAGCAGGACATGGAGGACCTGGCTGCCTACTTCTCCAGCCAGAAGGTGACGCCGATCGCCGTGCCCGATGATGCTGTGGCGGCAGGCAAGGCGCTCTACATGGGGGGCGACATGAGCCGCGGTCTGGCTGCCTGTACCGCCTGTCATGGTCCTCGTGGTTCCGGGGTCGAGCAGGCCAAATATCCAAGCCTCTCCGGCCAGCACCCTGCCTACATCAAGGCTCAACTCACCGCCTTCCGGGCTGCCGCTCGTGACAACGATCCGAACGGCATGATGCGGGATGTGGCCAAGAAGCTGACCGATCAGGATATCGAAGTGCTATCCAAATATGTGGCGGGCCTGCACTGATTGCGGTCGTTTATCCAGCCCGTTGATATTGACGAGGAGCCAGCGGCTCCTCGTTTCTTTTTGGCCTTTAACACCATTTGGCCAATTTTTTCTCGCATTGTTGTAAGAGATCTCCCATTCATGAGCCTGGCCAGGGCTTAAAAAATTCGGGAATAATGCTTAGTAATTCATTAATTTCAATATGTTAAATGACAATAGATGGATTATTTCCGTTTGAAAACGTTCCTGGTGGATTGAGCCACTTTATTAAGTTGATACAGTGGATGCATGGAGTGGCCCGCAGGGCAGTTCACGACAGGGATGACGTGAAAGACAGGATGTCGAGGCGGCAGGACGCCACGGAGCCATGCAAGTGGCAGGCAAAGGATTGAAAAACCAGGATGGTGACCGTTCAGGAAGAGCGGGGCTGCGGGACGCAACCACCCCAGAAGATGACCGGACGTCGTCGGCATGGGTCAGGCAAGCACACGCACATTCAGGATCGACCAATTAAGGTCAGGACGACCACACACAAAGATATGATGCGCAGACGTATCACCACGGACAGGGTGATTTGCAGCCAGGGATGGGACTCGCATAAACATATCAAGGCAGCTTCGGCTGCCTTTTTTCTTTTGGGTCATTAACCCGCCCGGTCATTCTGTGTCAAAATACCAGCAACATGCCCAGAGGATGCCGATCCTGCGGTATTTGGTGGTCATTCATGGCCGGATGGGTGCGGGATCCCACTTTTTGTTTCTCGTCCATCACTCCCGGTATCAGCATCCTCCCCGGCCCACATCAGGCCGGGAACGGGTTTCAATCCAGTTATTTGTCGGAGTCAGTCATTCATGTCGGCTAAACAACCCAATCGCAAGCCCGCCGGTAAGCGCAAAGAATCAGAGGCCAGTGCCCAGGAAGGCCGTGAGCGCAAGCGCGCCGCCAAGCGCAAGGGCTTGAAGGCCGGATCCCGCCAGCAAGTCGAGCAGAGCGGCAAGAAAGGCGGTACCAAGCAGGCCAAGGACCCGCGTATCGGTTCCCGCAAGCCCGTCGCGCTGATCGTGGAAGAGAAGGGTGGCAAGCCGGTGGCGCCCAAACCCGCCAAAGAGAAGAAGCTGGTGATGACACCCGAGCAGGAGCTGGCCTCCATCGAGAATGATGATCGCCTCAATGACCTGCTGGATCGTCTGGATGCTGGTGAAACCCTGGAAGCGACCGAGCAGGCCTGGGTCGATCAGCGGGTCGATCGCTATCAGGAGCTGATGGACGAGCTTGGCATCATCGACAACGATGACGATGAAGACGACATGGACTTTGATGATGCCGACTTTGACGAGCCGAACCAACCTGCCTCCGAAGAGGAGCTGTGGGATCGTTTCACTCAGGTTGACTATCAGCCGGAGCCCAAGCCTGAGCCGAAGAAAAAGTGATGAGTGGATGGATGCTGGCCGCCCTGTTGGGCGGCCTGATTTTGTTGGGGCTGGCCTTCTATGCCGGTTCCCTGCTGGCCCGTCTCAAGCGCCAGCACGACAGTCAGCAGCAGGCCATCGCGGCCCGCAATGAGCGTATTCTCGAGAGCGTCAGGGTCATCGCCCACGCGGTACGAGACGGCCAGTGCGACTACTCCGAGGGTGCCATCCGGCTGACCAACCTGCTCGATGCACTGCAGATCAAGGGCGGTCGTGCCTTTGCCGGTGAATTTCCGGGTCTGTACGGTCTCTACGAGAAGGTGAAAGAGATGCCGACCCATGAGGCGAGGCGGGCCCTCAAGCGCAATGAAATCATGAAGATGGATCTCGAACGCAGTGGCTATGAGGCCGAGCTGGAGGCGCAGATCCTCAAGGATGTGGCCCGACTGAAGGATTTTCAGTTAAGCCGGTGAGCCAATAACAACAAGAGGAAGCAAGCGTGCAAGCAGAACAGATTGTGTGGGATCAGGCCCTGATCGAAAAATATAATTACAGCGGCCCGCGTTATACCTCCTATCCCACTGCGCTGGAGTTCAACGAGGGCTTCGGTTATCCGGACTTCGTCCAGGCCGCGAGCCAGTATCCGGCGCGCAACCTGTCGCTTTACGTGCACATCCCCTTCTGTCACAAGCTCTGCTACTACTGCGGTTGCAACAAGGTGATCACCCGTCACCGCCACAAGGCTGACCAGTACCTCGATTACCTCGAGCAAGAGATCAAGGCACAGGCCCCGCTGTTCAAGGAGCGGCTGGTGACCCAGCTGCACTGGGGCGGCGGCACGCCCACCTATCTGGATGAACCCCAGACCCGCCGGCTGATGGCCATGTTGCGGGAACATTTCAACTTCGCCACAGAGGGCGAAATCAGCATCGAGGTGGATCCGCGCGAGATCGAGCTCTCCATGTTGGACGTGCTGCGGGAAATCGGCTTCAACCGCATCAGCCTCGGCGTGCAGGATTTCAACAAGGAGGTCCAGGTCGCGGTCAACCGCGAGCAGGACAACGACTTCATCCGCGCCATGCTGGAGCGGGCCCGCGAACTGGGTTTTCGTTCCACCAATCTGGATCTCATCTACGGCCTGCCGCACCAGAACCGGGAGAGCTTCCACCATACCCTGGAAGAGGTGCTCAAGACCGACCCGGCGCGCCTCTCCATCTTCAACTATGCCCACCTGCCGAGCCGTTTTGCCGCCCAGCACAAGCTGAAGGAGGCGGACATGCCGGCGCCGCAGGAGAAGCTGGCCATGCTGCAGGACACCATCGCCTTCCTGACCGGTCAGGGTTACCAGTTCATCGGCATGGATCACTTCGCCAAGCCGGACGACGAACTGGCGGTGGCCCAGCGTGAGGGCAAGCTGCATCGCAACTTCCAGGGCTATACCACCCAGGGGGATTGCGACCTGCTGGGGCTGGGGGTCTCCTCCATCAGCATGATCGGCGATGCCTATTCCCAGAACCAGAAAGAGCTCAAGGCCTACTACGCCCAGGTGGAAACGCTGGGGCACGCCCAGTGGAAGGGGTGTTCCCTCAATCGGGACGACCTGATCCGCCGCGAGGTGATCAAGCGCCTCATCTGCGATTTTTCCCTGAACTTTGCCGCCGTCGAGCAGGCCCATGATCTGGTGTTCAATGAGTACTTCGCCGAGGACCTCAAGCTGCTGCAGACCTTCATCGATGACGGACTGGTGTGCATGACCGAAGAGGGGCTGGAGGTGGTCTCCACCGGTCAGCTGCTGATCCGCAATATCTGCATGTGTTTCGATGTTTACCTGCGGAGCAAGGCGCGCCAGCAGCAGTTTTCCCGGGTGATCTAAGCCGGTCGATGCTGTTGGAAAATAAAAAAACCGCCGAGAGGCGGTTTTTTATTGGGCTTGGCTGTACTCAGCGCTGGGCTGCGCGGGCGCTCAGCTCGGCCTTTTCGCTCTCGCTCAGGAAGGCCAGGGTCAGGCCATTCTGCTGGGCGGTGCGGATCTCGCTCATCGTCATGCCGGCGGCCGGAGCGGCTACTTCATATTCGTGGGGCAGGTCGATCCCCTCGACCGCCGGGTCGTCGGTGTTGAGACAGGCCAGCACGCCGGCGGCCAGGAACTGGCGGATCGGGTGCTCGATCAGGCTCGCCACCGTGGTGGTTTGAATGTTGGAGGTGAGGCAGGATTCGATGCCGATGCGGTGCTCGGCCAGATAGGCCATCAGGGCTGGATCCTGAATCGCCTTGACGCCGTGGCCGATACGTTCGGCCCCCAGCTCGCGAATGGCCTGCCACATGCTTTCGGGGCCGGCGGCTTCACCGGCGTGCACGGTGACGCGCATGCCCGCATCGCGCACCCGGCGGAAGTGCTCGGTGAACAGCTCGCCCGGGAAGCCCAGCTCGTCGCCGGCCAGATCGATGGCAACCAGCTTGTCGCGATGAGCCAGGCAGGCATCCAGCTCCTGCTTGCACTGCTCGGTGCCGAAGGTACGGCTCATGATGCCGATCAGGTTGGTCTTGATGCCGAAGTCGCGGCTACCGGCCGCTACGCCATCGATGATGGCTTCGACCACGCCCTGTGGGTGCAGCTTGTGAGCCATCGCCATGTAGGCCGGGCTGAAGCGCAGTTCGGCATAGTCGATGCCAGCGCGCAGCAGATCTTCCACGTTCTCGTAGGCCACCCGGCGGCAGGCATCGTAGTCGGCCAGCACGGCCACACCCCAGTCCAGTTTCTTCAGGAAGGCGACCAGGCTCGGTTCATTCTCGACGATCTGCACATGAGGACGCAGCGCCTCCAGCTCGAAGGCGGGCAGTTGAATGTTGTGCTGACGGCCCAGCTCGAGGATGGTCTGCGGGCGGATGTTGCCGTCCAGATGGCGGTGCAGGTCGGTCAGGGGGAGGGATCTGTCAATCATGATGGCGCCTTCTTCGAGTCGGGTGTGAAAGCCTGCCATTCTAGGCGGGGCTTCCAAAAAAGATACCCCGTTTGAAATCAAACGGGGTCTTATTGGTCGGCGATTTGCCAAGGCGTGATGGGAATCGTTTTTCCCAAGGACTCAGGAGAGGTCGAGCTCCTTCAGCTTGCGGGTCAGAGTGTTTCGCCCCCAACCGAGCAGCCGGGCCGCCTCCTGTTTGTGGCCATGGGTATGGTCCAGCGCGGTTTCCAGCATGATCCGCTCGAACTGGGGTAGGGCATCGGCCAGGATGTCGGTCTCCCCCAGCGCCAGCTTGGCGGCGACCCAATCCTGCAACTGCTGCTGCCAGCCGCCGGACAGCGCCGGCTGGCCCGGCTCGGCGGTGCTGGTGATGGGGGTCAGCAGCTCGGTGGGCAGGTCGCTCACCAGCACCTCCTGCCCCGAGGCCATCACGGTGAGCCAGCGACAGACGTTCTCCAGCTGGCGCACGTTGCCGGGCCAGGGCAGGCGGCTGATATAGGCCTGGGTATCCGGATGCAGGCTCTTGGCCTCCACGTTCAGCTCCTTGGCTGCCCGCAGCAGAAAGTGACGGGCCAGTTGGGGAATGTCTTCGCGCCGCTCCTTGAGGGCGGGAATGTGGATGCGGATGACGTTGAGGCGGTGGAACAGGTCTTCCCGAAACTCGCCGTCGGCCACCCGCTTCTCCAGATTCTGGTGGGTGGCGGCGATGATCCGCACATCCACCTGTACCGGCTGATGGCCACCGACCCGGTAGAACTGGCCATCGGCCAGCACCCGCAGCAGTCGGGTCTGCACATCCAGCGGCATGTCGCCTATCTCGTCGAGAAACAGGGTGCCACCGTCGGCTTGCTCGAAGCGGCCGTGGCGGATGTTGTTGGCGCCAGTGAAGGCCCCTTTCTCATGACCGAACAGTTCCGATTCGATGAGATCTTTCGGGATGGCCGCCATGTTGAGGGCGATGAAGTTCTTGTGGGCGCGCGGGCTGTGCTTGTGCAGGGCGTGGGCGACCAGCTCCTTGCCGGTGCCGCTCTGGCCGTTGATCAGCACCGAGATGCTGGAGCGCGACAGCCGGCCGATGGCGCGGAATACCTCCTGCATGGCCGGCGCCTCGCCGATGATCTCGGGGCTGCTGGCCGGATCCTGCTGGCGAGCCTTGCGCTTGGTGCGCTGCTCCTTGAGGTGATTCTCGGCGCGGCGCACTAGAGTCACAGCCTCGTCGATGTCGAACGGCTTGGGGAGGTATTCGAAGGCGCCGCGCTGGTAGGCGTTGACTGCGCTGTCGAGATCCGAGTGGGCGGTCATGATGATGATGGGCAGGTCGGCCTGGCGGCGATGGATCTGCTCAAGCAGGCTGAGGCCGTCGATGCCGGGCATGCGGATATCGGAGAGGATCACGTCCGGCGAGCGCATCTCCAGCGAGCTCAGCAGCGCCTCGCCATCGGCGAAGCTTTCGCATTCGAAACCTTCACTGCCGAGGGTGCGCTCCAGCACCCAGCGGATAGAACTGTCGTCATCGACGATCCACACTTTTGCTGTCATGACGTTCCCTTATTTGCGAAGCGGTAGAAAGATGGTGAATTCGGTGTGGCCGGGCCAGCTGATGCAGTCGATCCGCCCCTTGTGCTGGTCGATCAGGTTCTGGGCAATGGAGAGGCCGAGCCCGGTGCCCCCCTCCTTGCCGGTGATCATCGGATAGAAGAGGGTGTCGCGGATGGCATCCGGGATGCCGGGGCCGTTGTCGATGATCTTGATCTCGGCCGCCAGCCGGTAGCGCTGGCCGTGGATGGTGATCTGGAACGCGGTGCGGGTCTTGATGCGGATGAGGCCGGTCTGTTCACCGATGGCCTCGGCGGCGTTGCGCACCATGTTGAGAAAGGCCTGTTGCAGCTGATCCGGCTCCATCTCGAACTCCGGGATGCTGGGATCATAATCCCGCTCGATGCGCACCGTTGGCGGTAGCTCCAGCTCCACCAGCCTACGCACCTGCTCCAGCACCGAGTGCACGTTGTGCATCTGGTGGCGACCGGGCCGCTGGGGGCCGAGCAGCCGGTCGACCAGCACCCGTAGCCGGTCGGCCTGCTCGATGATGATGCCGGTGTATTCGCGCAGGGCGGGGTCGGGCAGCTCCTTTTGCAGCAGCTGGGCCGCGCCGCGCAGACCGCCGAGGGGATTCTTGATCTCGTGGGCCAGGCCGCGTACCAGCTCCTTGGCCGCCTGCTGCTGGGCATGTTGCTGCAACTCCTGGCTGATCTTCTTCTGCTGGTCGATCTTGCGCAGCTCCACCACCATCAGCCGCTGTTCGTGGTCGGCCAGTGGACTGACGCTCATCTCCACCAGTCTGGGCTCCCCTTCCACCACCAGGGTGACTTCGCTGTCGGTGAAGCCCTGCCCCGAACTGAGGCACTGCTTGAGGCGCTGCAGATCGAGGGAGATATGTTCCAGCAGATGGGGCAGCTCGATGCCGATCAACCGGCGCTGACTGAGGGAGAGCAGCTGCTCGGCGGCGGGGTTGACGAACTGGATGCAGAGCCGTTCATCCATCAGGATGACGGCAGTCAGCAGGTTGTCGAGCAGTATCCTGGCTTGATCCGGGCGGGTTGGCACTGGTTTCTCCCTAAAACGGTGCTATACACCAGCTATGCACCAATGTGGTGCATTTAGTCTACCCGTATCGAGGCACAGGATCACCCCTTGTTGTTGAGCGGGGTCGCTTTGGGGGCTGAATTGATGCTGGCCCGGTGCAGGTAGAAGGTGACTGCCTTGGATTTAGCAAGGATCGTACCGTCTTTGGCGAGCAGCTCGAGCTGGGCCTCGTGGGCACCGCGATCCAGGTTTTCGACCCGGATGGCGAGGGCGTTGTTGACGAGGGGGGCCGCCTTGCCGTCCAGGGTCAGGCGCACGTCATACTGGGTGGGCGGCTGGGGCCTGACCTGGCCCTGGAACACCACGTTGCCTGTGTTGTCGCGCAGGGTGCTGCCCTGTTCCGGGGAGAGCAGCTCGATCACCAGCTTGGCTGCTTCCTTCTCTTTTTTGGCATCGACACCGGTCAGGCTGTTGAAGTTGTCCACCTGGACCGAGCGGGGGGCAGTGCCGATGAAGGGGGCGACGCGCAGATCGACCTCCTTGGCCTTCTGTCCCGGGGGCGGTGCATCCGTGTAGTGAACGACCCCCTGGTTGTCGGTCCAGGAGTATACCTTGGCGGCCTGGGCGGCACTGGTGGCCAGCAGCAACAGGCTCAGCATCCATACTGGGTAGGCGGTTTTCATCCATCTCTCCTTGACGGGATTCTGCTTAATCCTATCAGAGAAAAAACCCGCCTGTCGGCGGGTTTGGTCAAGTTCTGAGCTGGGATCCGGATTAAACGGAGTAGTACAGTTCAAATTCCAGCGGGTGCGGGGTCATGCGCACACGGTCAACGTCTTGCTGCTTCAGCTCCAGGTAGGAGTTGATGAAGTCGTCGCTGAACACGCCACCGCGGGTCAGGAACTCGCGATCCGCATCCAGCGCGGCCAGGGCTTCGTCCAGAGAGCCGGCCACGGTCGGCACTTCGGCTGCTTCTTCCGGCGGCAGATCATACAGGTTCTTGTCCATGGCATCGCCCGGATGGATCTTGTTGATGATGCCGTCCAGACCGGCCATCAACTGGGCAGCGAAGGCCAGGTACGGGTTGGCAGCCGGATCCGGGAAGCGGACTTCGATGCGGCGCGCTTTCGGGCTCGGTACCACCGGGATACGGATGGAGGCAGAGCGGTTGCGGGCGGAGTAGGCCAGCATGACCGGTGCTTCATAACCCGGAACCAGACGCTTATAGGAGTTGGTGGTCGGGTTGGCGAAGGCGTTGATGGCCTTGGCGTGCTTGATGATGCCGCCGATGTAGTGCAGCGCCATCTCGGACAGACCGCCGTACAGGTCGCCGGCGAACAGGTTGACGCCGTTCTTGGCCAGAGACTGGTGGCAGTGCATGCCGGAGCCGTTGTCACCGAACATGGGTTTCGGCATGAAGGTGACGGTCTTGTTGTAGGCGTGGGCCACGTTGTGGATCACGTACTTCAGCACTTGTACTTCGTCAGCCTTCAGGGTGAGGGTGTTGAAGCGGGTGGCGATCTCGTTCTGACCGGCAGTGGCCACTTCGTGGTGGTGAGCCTCAACGACCTGGCCCATCTCTTCCAGCACCAGGCACATGGCGGCGCGGATGTCCTGGGAGGAGTCGACCGGGGCAACCGGGAAGTAACCGCCCTTCACGAACGGACGGTGGCCTTTGTTGCCGTGCTCGTAGTTGGTACCGGAGTTCCAGGCGGCTTCTTCGGATTCGATCTTCACGAAGCTGTGACCCATGGTGTTCGAGAAGGTGATGTTGTCGAACATGAAGAATTCCGGCTCCGGCCCGAACAGCACGGTGTCGGCGATGCCACTGGCTTTCAGGAAGTCTTCGGCACGCTTGGCGATGGAGCGCGGATCGCGGTCGTAACCCTGCATGGTAGCGGGTTCCAGCACGTCACAGACGATGTTCAGGGTGGTCTCTTCGGTGAACGGGTCCAGCTTGGCAGAGGCAGGATCCGGCATCAGCACCATGTCGGATTCGTTGATGCCTTTCCAGCCGCCGATGGAGGAGCCGTCGAACATCTTGCCGTCTTCGAAGAAATCTTCGTCGACCTGGTGGGCAGGGATGGATACGTGCTGCTCTTTACCCTTGGTATCGGTAAAGCGCAGGTCGACAAACTTGACTTCGTGTTCCTGGATCAGGGCCAAAACGTTCTGGGCTGACATGCTAAGTAACCTCCGGTGTTAAAACTCTTAGGGTGAATGCGTCATCACATTCACATAAGCCAGTATCGTGCCAAGTTTGTGACAGCTTGATTTCAGGGCATTTGCGACTACGGGCCTGCCCCGAGACTCGCTATCTCAGCGCGTTACGCCTCAAAGTAGTGCAACCTTGGATCGTTTTGGTGCACTAAAATGGTGCGTGGTATACGGTCGGCCCCTATCTAAGCAGGCTTTGATGAGAAGGTCTATGATCCTGATCCCCTGTTATGCGCGAATGTACTGCAATTCTGCTAGGCAGATCACAAAGGCGAGAGTACAATTAGCGCCCAATTTTACCCGGTGATTTGAGGCGAGAATGTTAGAGAATTTACGCAATATTGCGATTATTGCGCACGTTGACCACGGCAAAACCACGCTGGTGGACAAGCTGCTGCAGCAATCCGGCACTCTGGATCGCACCAGCGAAGGTCAGGAACGGATCATGGACTCCAATGATCTGGAACGGGAACGTGGCATCACCATTCTCGCCAAGAACACTGCGATCCGCTGGAACGACTACCGCATCAACATCGTGGATACCCCGGGTCACGCCGACTTCGGTGGTGAAGTTGAGCGTGTGCTCTCCATGGTTGACTCCGTACTGCTGCTGGTTGACGCCGTTGACGGCCCGATGCCGCAAACCCGTTTCGTGACCCAGAAGGCGTTCGCCCAGGGTCTGAAGCCGATCGTGGTCATCAACAAGATCGACCGTCCGGGTGCTCGTCCTGACTGGGTAATGGATCAGGTCTTCGATCTGTTCGACAACCTGGGCGCCACCGATGAGCAACTGGACTTCAAGGTTGTTTACGCCTCTGCACTGAACGGTTGGGCCACCCTGGATCAAGACGTCGAGTCCGAGAACATGGAACCCCTGTTCCAGGCCATCGTCGACAACGTGGAAGCGCCTGCCGCGGACACCGACGGTGCCTTCCAGATGCAGATCTCCCAGCTGGACTACAACTCCTACGTGGGCGTTATTGGTATCGGCCGCATCACCCGTGGTCGCGTCAAGACCAACCAGCAGGTGACCGTGGTGGGTGCCGATGGCAAGACCCGTACCGGCAAAGTTGGCCAGGTACTGGGCTACCTGGGTCTGTCCCGTACCGAAGTGGCCGATGCGCAAGCTGGCGACATCATCGCCATCACCGGTCTGGGCGAGCTGAAGATCTCCGACACCATCTGCGACAACGGTGCCGTTGAAGCGCTGCCGCCGCTCTCCGTTGACGAGCCGACCGTGAACATGACCTTCCAGGTCAACACCTCTCCGTTCGCCGGTAAAGAGGGCAAGTTCGTGACCTCCCGCAACATCCTGGAGCGTCTGAACCAGGAGCTGGTCCACAACGTGGCCCTGCGTGTGGAAGAGACCGACGATCCGGACAAGTTCCGCGTCTCCGGCCGTGGTGAACTGCACCTCTCCATCCTGATCGAAAACATGCGTCGCGAAGGTTACGAGCTGGCGGTATCCCGTCCGGAAGTTATCCTGCGCACCGTGGATGGCGTTCTGCAAGAACCGTTCGAAACCGTAACCGTGGACGTGGAAGAAGCGCACCAGGGTTCCGTCATGGAGCAACTCGGCCTACGTAAGGGCGAGATGACCAACATGACCCCGGATGGCAAAGGCCGTGTCCGTCTCGACTTCATGATCCCGAGCCGTGGCCTGATCGGCTTCCAGACCGAGTTCATGACCCTGACCTCAGGTACCGGTCTGCTGTACCACACCTTCGACCACTACGGTCCGCACAAGGGTGGCAGCATCGGTGAGCGTCAGAACGGCGTGTTGATCTCCAACGCTACCGGCAAGGCGCTGACCTATGCCCTGTTCGGTCTGCAAGACCGTGGTCGTCTGTTCATCGGTCACGCGACCGAAGTGTACGAAGGTCAGGTGATCGGTATTCACTCCCGTTCCAACGACCTGACCGTCAACTGCCTGAAGGGCAAACAGCTGACCAACATGCGTGCCTCCGGTACCGACGAAGCCCAGGTGCTGACTCCGCCGATCCGCATGTCGCTGGAACAGGCTCTGGAGTTCATCGACAACGACGAACTGGTTGAAGTCACTCCGAAGAGCATCCGTATCCGCAAGAAGCTGCTGACCGAGCTGGACCGCAAGCGCGCCGGTCGTGCTTGATCCGCTGCATCAGCGATGAAAAGAGGCCTGCGGGCCTCTTTTTTTATGGTCGTTTCCCGCAGAAGGGGCCACAGTCGCGCCCGGACGAGTCGCATCCGGCCGGCTCGCGGGTGGTCAAACGGTGACGGAATCTGACACAATGTCGACATGATGAAGACATCGGGAAGCACAATGCAGCTGAAATCCGGTGGCCGTCTCGGTCACGCCCTCTCTTTCTTGCGCCATGATGGGCGCCATTTCGCCCAGTTCGTCTGGGGCCGTTTCCAGCAGGACAGGCTGACGGTTACCGCTGGCTATCTGGCCTATGTCACCCTGCTCTCCCTGGTGCCCATGATCGCCGTGGTGTTCGGCATGATGTCGGCTTTTCCGGTGTTCCAGAGCCTGAAGCAGGCAATGGAGCAGTTCGTCTATCACAACTTCGTACCCACCGCCGGCGAGATGCTCAAGGAGTACATCGACGGCTTCGTGGCCAACGCCACCAACACCACGGCAGTTGGCATCGGTGCCCTGATCGTGGTGGCGCTGATGTTGATCTCGGCCATCGACAAGAATCTCAACTACATCTGGCGCTCCACCCAAAGCAGGCCACTGGCCCAGGCATTCGCCATGTACTGGATGATCCTGACTCTGGGTCCGGTGCTCATCGGGGCCAGTATCGCCATCTCCTCCTATATTTTCTCGCTGCGGCTGTTCGGGGCCGAGAGCCTGTTCGGCATAGGCTATCTGCTGCTCCGCGGCCTGCCATTCCTGTTCTCTGTGCTCACTTTCCTGCTGGTCTATACCGTGGTGCCCAACTGCAAGGTGCGGCTGATGCACGCCTTCATCGGCGCCCTGGTGGCGGCCACCCTGTTCGAGCTGGCCAAGCGTGGTTTTGCCATCTATATCACCAACTTCCCCTCCTATCAGGCCATCTATGGTGCCCTGGCGACCATCCCCATCCTGTTTGTATGGGTCTACCTGAGCTGGCTGGTGGTGCTGCTGGGTGCCGAGACCACCGCCTGCCTCGGCGAATATGAGCGACCGGGTGCCGATGAGTTGGCCTGACCCGGCCCCTTGCTGTTAGCATCGACGACCGCCCCCATCAGCAGATGGGGGCGGTCGTTCCGTTTTGAGAGGAGAGGGATGTGATTGCACTGATTCAGCGGGTCAGCGAGGCCAGCGTAACGGTAGAGGGCGAGGTGACCGGGGCCATAGGCCGGGGTCTGCTGGTGCTGCTCGGGGTGGAGCAGGGGGATGACGAGGCCAAGGCCGACAAGCTGCTGCACAAGGTGAGCGGTTACCGCATCTTCTCCGATGAGAATGGCAAGATGAACCTCAACGTTAGCCAGGCCGGCGGCAGCCTGCTGGTGGTTTCCCAGTTCACCCTGGCGGCGGATACCAACAAGGGGATGAGACCCAGCTTCTCCGGCGGTGCTCATCCGGTCGAGGCCGAGCGGCTGTACGACTACTTCGTAGCGCGGGCCGCCGCCAGCGGCATACCGACTGCCACCGGCCGCTTCGCCGCCGACATGAAGGTGGCGCTGGTCAATGACGGCCCGGTCACCTTCTGGCTACAGGTCTGACGCCAGCGGATCGCGCGGGCTGGTGTGCAGCAGTATGTTGCGCAGCCCCGGCACCGGGTAGGGGATGGTGGGGCCGACCCACTGCTCCAGCAGCATCAGCACCCGGGTCAGCTCGAGGCGGGTGCGCGGCAGCAGGTTGATGATGAGCTCGCCGTTGAGGCGGGGGGCCAGCGCCTGATAGATACGCTCCTGGAACAGCAGCGGCGGATTGCCGTCCTGGCTGAACAGATCGAGCAGGATGAGGTCGTACTGCGCCTCGCTCTGCTCCAGAAAGACGAGGGCATCGGCCTGGTGCAGGGTCGGCGTGCGCTGGCTGCCTTGTTCGGGCTGAAAGAACAGCTGATAGAGAGTGATCACCTCTTCATCGAGGTCGACGCACTCGTGGCGGGCATCGGGCCAGCGTCGACGCAGATGGCGAGTGAGATCGCCGCCCCCCAGCCCCAGTTCGAGGATGCTGGCGGCCTGTTCGGGCAGCAGGCAGGCGATCACCTGTTGGTGCGGCAGGCAGAGGGTGGCGGGCTCGGCCAGAGACATGGCCGACTGCACCACGCCGTCGATCTCCAGCCAGCGGTGGTGGGCATTTTCCTGCACGGTGAGCCGGCGCAGGGGCTTGGCGCTGAGGTGCAATAAGTGGTCGGCTTGGTACGCTTGCAGATTGAAGTCCATGAATTTGCACGGCAAGATGGTTTTCGACCAGTGTAACTCAAGGATGGAACTATGTACCGGATGGTCACCCCCCAGACGGAAGCCGAGCTGGATGCCCATTATCAATTGAGCTGGGAGGCATGGGTGCGCAAGCCCTTCACTCTGTCCGTCGGCACCAACTCAAGGATCGCTTTATGTACCGGGTAGTCACTCCTCAAACCGACGCCGAGCTGGATGCCCATTATCAATTGAGCTGGGAGGCATGGGTGCGCAAGCCCTTCACTCTGTCCGTCGGCGCCAACTCAAGGATCGCTTTATGTACCGGGTAGTCACTCCTCAAACCGACGCCGAACTGGATGCCTACTACCAGTTGCGCTGGGAACTACTGCGTAAACCCTTCAATCTGCCTCTCGGTTCCGAGCGGGACGAATACGACACCGTCGCCATTCACCGGCTGATGCTGGCCCCCGACGGCACACCCATCGCGGTGGGGCGGCTGTTTGTCGGCGGTGACGAGGCGCAGATCCGCTTCATGGCGTTGCGCCCCGAATTTCGCGGCCAGGGGCTGGGTGCCCGCATGGTGCAGGATCTCGAACAGCTGGCCTGCAGCGAGAAGGTGAAGCGACTGGTGATGAATGCCCGCCAGGAGGCGGTGGAGTTCTACCGCAAGTGCGGCTTTCTCGAGGTGGGGGAAGGCCCCGTCTCCTTCGGCCGCATCCCGCACCGCCAGATGATCAAGTCTCTGAGCCCGCTGCAGACCATCCAGTACCGCCCCGAGTGGTGCCAGGATCTCACCACCCGCTGGTCGCAGGGTATTCCCATCAGCGAGAAGATGGGGGTGCACATCACCCACTACGACGGTCAGACCTTCCACCTCAAGGCCAATCTGGCGGCCAACCTCAACGTGCATGACACCATGTTCGCCGGCAGCATCTACAGCCAATGCGTACTGGCGGGCTGGGGCCTGATCTGGCTGCAACTCAAGGAGGCGGGGCTGGTGGGAGATACGGTGCTGGCGGAGGGCAACATCAAGTACTACCGGCCGGTCAAGGAGGAGCCGGAGGCGCGGGTGGCCCGCGAAGGCATGCCTGCCGTACTCGAGCCGCTCAAGGCCGGTGAGTCCGCCAAGTTCAGCCTCAAGATCAAGCTGTTCAGCGGCGACAAGCTGGCCGCCGAGTTCCTCGGTCACTACGTGGTGCAGCCGGTCAAGCGGCCGGGTCAGTAGCGGCGCGCGGGCTCCCATCAAACAACAAGGCCTCATCACGAGGCCTTGTTGCTTTTTATCGGCTAGCCGTTGGCCGCCTGTGTGGCCGGGGCCTTCGGCGCCGGTCGCCAGAGCGGGCTGCCGTTGCCCTGAGGCGGGTAGCGCACGCCGGTCTCCCAGCCACAGCCGTCCGGTTTTTGCTGGAAGCCCCAGCTGAGGGTCGGCTCGGCGAGCGGCCCGCGCCACTGACCGAGCAGCTCGGCGCAGTGCTGGCCGTTGAGCACGCCCAGATCCAGCTGCCACTGCTCATTGACCAGATCGACGCTGCCCTGCAGCCCCAGCAGGTGGGTGATGGTGGAAGCGCCGGCTTGCTCGATCTTCAGCTGGCCCTGGGCCACCTTGCCCTGCAGCTTGATGCGATAGAAGGGGGTGTCGCCCTCCTGCATAGCCTGCCAGAGCTCGGCCGGGGTGAGGGTCGGCGCCGCCGCCTGCTTGAACCACTGATCCAGCAGCGGATCTATCTTCACCTTGTCCCAGAAGGGTTCGGTGGCATCGAGGGCAAAATTCCCCTGCAGGGAGCTGCGCCAGGCGCCCGGGGTGCCGCCGTGCAGCGCCTGCAGATCGGCGCTCAGGTCCAGCTTGCCGGCGAAGGAGACGGGGGAGTGGAGGATCTTGCCCCACTGCACCAGATCCAGTTTCTCGCCCTTGAGCTGCACCCGGCTGGTCTGGCCCGGCTCGCGTCCCCACTGGCCGCTCAGGCTGAGGCTGCCCTCATCCGGCAGCGAGCTGGTGAGCTTGTTGAGCTGCCAGGAGCCGGCACTCAGCTCGCCATCCAGTTCGCCGTTGCGGGCGCTGAGGCCGTCCCACACCAGTTCGAACCAGGCGCTCTCGAGGCGGGCCCGGCCCAGCAGCGGCCCTGGCTGATTGCCGCGCAGGCTGAGGTCGGTCAGATAGAACTGCCAGCCGGTCAGGGAGAGGGGCAGGGTATCGTCGAAGGAGAGCACCTTGAGCTTGTCGAAGGCCAGCTTGCGGATGTCGATCTGCTGCGGGCGCCAGCTTTGCCAATCCTGCCACCATCCTTCCGGCAGGCTGATGTCCATGCCGCTCAGCGCCATGTCCTTGAGGGTCAGCTTCTGCTGCAGGGGATCGAAGGAGAGCTCCAGGTTGAACTCCCCTTCATAGGCCTTGCCCTGCAGCTCCGCATCCAGCTGCTGGGGCGAGAAGGCGACCTTGCCCTGAATGGCTTCCAGCTGGAACAGGCCGCGGCCAAGATCGCCGAGGGTTCCCGAGAAGTAGCCGCTGGGCGTGCTGCCGGCCTGCCAGTTGAAGGCGGTCAGCTGGCCGCTGAGGTTGTTGAGGGCCAGCTCCTGCTCGATGTCGTTGAAGCTGAGATCCCGGATCTGGCCGAGATCCAGGCTGACCTGGCGCAGGGGGGATTCGGCTTTGGCAAGGGTGCCCCACTCGATGCGCATGCCCTGAGTCTTGAGGTTGTTCAGCCGCAGGCTGCGGGCGGGCCAGTCCAGCACCATGCCGGTCTCGAGCAGACCGTCGAACAGGTTGGCGGTCAGCTTGTCGGTACTCAGCACCTGCCCCTCCAGTCGACCGGCCAGGTTGAGGCGGGAGAGGGCCCAGGCCGGGGTCGCCAGCTCAGTGATGTTGAGGGTCAGGTTGGCCTGGGGCGGGCGCACCGGGTTGAGCAGCTGCCAGTCGCTCAGGGTGGCGTTGAGGCCGCGCAGGGTCAGCCCGTCGCTCTCCAGGCTGAGCCGGTCTATGGTGCTGTCGGCGATGGTGAGGGAGTGCACCGGCAGGCTCGGCAGCTGGTTGGGCAGCGGCAGCTTGATGGCCGGGCGAATGAGGTCGAGATGGGCGATGCGCACGTCCCGGTTCAGCCAGTCGATGCTCTCTATCTCGAGATAGATCTTGTCGAGGGTCACGGCGTTGCCGTAACTCACCTGCTCTGCCAGCAGGGTGTAGGGGTGAAGCGGGTTGAACACCAGTCGGCCTATGGTGACGGGTACGCCGGTCTGCTGGCTGAGCCAGCCGGCGATGGGCCCCTTGGCCCGCTCGGCGTCGAACAGGCCGAGCCCGACCCAGACAAACAGCAACAGGAAGGCAAGGGTGTAGAGCAGGCCGCGCAGCCAGGAATTCATAAGCGCTTTCCTCCTGTATTGGTTGAGTGATCAGGCGTTGGCAGCGTGATCCCGCAGGTCAGGCATTGGAATAGTGATCCCGTAGACCGAGCCAGCGGCGGATCAAGGGTTCGACATGGCCTGGGTGTCTATCCATCAGGCAATGTGTCCATCTTCTGCCTCTGCCTTGGTCAGGCATTGGAGTAGTGATCCCGCAGGCCGAGCCAGCGGCGGATCAAGGGTTCGACATGATCTGGGTGGCGGTCCATCAAGAAGCGCGCCATCTTCTGCACTTGCGGGATGAGCGGTTGATCCCGCACCAGATCGGCGATCTTGAGGTCGGCCAGGCCAGTCTGGCGGGTGCCGAGCAGCTCGCCCGGGCCGCGCAGTTCCAGATCGCGCTGGGCGATGAGGAAGCCGTCGTTGGTCTCCCGCAGCACCCCGAGCCGGCTCTGGGCCGTCTTGGACAAGGGGGCATGATAGAGCAGCACGCAGTGGGAGGCCACCGAGCCGCGCCCGACCCGGCCGCGCAGCTGGTGCAGCTGCGCCAGCCCCAGTCGTTCCGGGTTTTCGATGATCATCAGGCTGGCGTTGGGCACGTCCACCCCCACCTCGATGACGGTGGTGGCGACCAGCAGTTGCAGTATGCCCGCCTTGAACTCCTCCATCACCCGCTGTTTCTCGACCGGTCGCATCCGGCCGTGCACCAGCCCTATGTGCAGGCCGGGTAGCCGATTTTGCAGCTCGGCGGCGGTGTCTTCGGCGGCCTGGCACTCCAGCACCTCGGACTCCTCGATCAGGGTGCAGACCCAGTAGGCCTGCTTGCCCTCCTCGCAGGCCAGTCTGACCCGTTCGATCACGTCCTGGCGGCGGCTGTCCGGCAGCGCCACCGTGGTGATGGGGGTGCGGCCCGGCGGCAGCTCGTCGATGATGGAGGTATCGAGGTCGGCATAGGCGGTCATCGCCAGGGTACGGGGGATGGGGGTGGCGGTCATGATGAGCTGATGGGGATGTACCCCTTCCCGCTCCCCTTTCTCCCGCAGGGCGAGGCGCTGATGCACACCGAATCTGTGCTGTTCGTCGATGATGACCAGGGCGAGGCGCTGGAACACCACCTGCTCCTGGAAGATGGCGTGGGTGCCCACCACCATCTTGACGCTGCCGTCGGCGATGGCGGCCAGCGCCTCCTCCCGCGCCTTGCCCTTCTGCTTGCCAGCCAGCCAGCCCACCCCGATGCCGAGCGGTTCCAGCCACTTGGCGAAGTTGATGGCGTGCTGTTCGGCCAGCAGCTCGGTCGGCGCCATCAGCCCCACCTGACAGCCGTTGCCGATGGCCTGCAGGGCGGCCAGCGCAGCGACCAGGGTCTTGCCGGAGCCTACGTCCCCCTGTACCAGCCGCATCATGGGGTGGCTCTGTTGCAGATCCCGGCCGATCTCCGCCACCACCCGGTTCTGGGCGCCGGTGGGGGTGAACGGCAGGGCGCCGAGCAGCTGTTCGACCAGCGCCGGGGCCGGCTTGAGGGCGCGGGCCAGCTGGGTTTGTGCCTGGGCCCGTACCTTCAAGACCGAGAGGTTGTGGGCCAGCAGCTCCTCCAGCACCAGCCGCTGCTGGGCCGGGTGCTGGCCGCTCTCGAGCAGGGCCAGCGCCACCGAGGGGGGCGGACGGTGCAGCAGCTTCAGGGCCGCGGCCAGATCGATCTGCTGGGGATAGAGGCCGGCGGGCAGCAGCTCTTCCACGCCGTAGAGGTCGAGCTGGGCCAGCGCCTGATCGGTGAGGCTGCGCAGGGTGAGCTGGCGCAGCCCCTCGGTGGTCGGGTAGACGGGGGTGAGCGCCTCTTCGGTCTGGCCGGCCTGCTCCTCGCCGAGCAGCTTGTACTCGGGGTGGGCCATCTCCAGCCCGTACTTGCCGGGGCGCACCTCGCCGAAGCAGCGCATCAGCCGGCCCGGGCTCAGGCTGTTCTTCTGGGCGGCGGTGAAGTTGAAGAAGCGCAGGGTGAGGGTGCCGGTGCCGTCGCTGATACGGCAGACCAGCATGCGGCGACGCCCCATCACCAGCTGAGTGTCCTGGATCTCCCCCTCGACGGCGCCGTGCAGGCCGGGCGGCAGATCGCCGATGGGCCACACCTGGGTGCGGTCCTCGTAGCGCAGGGGGAGGTGGAACAGCAGATCCTGCACCGTGGCCAGCCCCAGCCGCTCGAGCTTTTCCTGCATCTTGCAGCCGACGCCCTTGAGGCTGTCGAGGGAGATTTTATCCAATTTCATCAATTAGATGCCCGAAAACACTGTAAATATGTCCAGATGATAGGGTTTATTGCCGTCCCGACGCAAGCCGCGTCGCGCGGTTGGGGGTCGGCCCGTGGGATCGGGGGGCTGGAATGAAAAAGGCCTGCCGAGATGCGGCAGGCCCTTGCAAAGATCCTGAGGGCGCGATGCGCGCGGTCAGATGATGCGTTTGAGCAGGATATGGGCCTTGACCCTGTGGATCCGGGCCAGCAGCTTGCGCACCTGATCCGGGTAGTCCTGGATCTGCTCGATCTGATCGAAGTGGCTGATGCGCTTGGTGTTGGTCAGGATGTTCTCGCGCTCGGCATTGAACTGGGGCCGCAGCAGGTGGCGGCGATCGTAGACCAGCAGGCCGTTTTCCAGATCCAGCGCCCAGGCGCGGGGATTGAGGTTGTTGCCGGTGAGCAGGGCCCACTCGTCATCCACGAAGATCCCCTTGAGGTGGTAGGAGTTGCGCTCGCAGCACCAGAGCATCAGGTTGAGACGGCCGGCATCGATATGATGCTGGTTGCGCTCGGCGAACTTGCGCAGGTTGGTCTCGTACAGATAGGGCAGACCGCCGATGGTGGAGAATTTCTCCTCCGGCGGAATGAAGAAGTCGTTGGCTGTCTTGTCGCCCACCACGATCGTCACCTTGCAGCCGCGCTTGAGCAGGGCCTCGATATCCTTGTTCAACTCCTTGGGCGGGTTGAAGTAGGGGGTGCAGATGAAGATCTCCCGCTCGGTGGCCCGCACCAGGGTGCGGATCATCTTGTTGAGCTGGTTGCCGCGCTTGCCCAGGCCGCTCATCGGGGTGATGGCCACCTCCTGGCTGTTGACCGGCATGGTGTCGAAGCGGTACTGACCGAGGCGCAGGTTGTGCTTGAAGCGGCGGATCGGTCCCTTCAGCTGCTTGGCGCTGGGGATGTCGGTGCGATCCAGCCGTTGCACCGCCTCGCTGCGCAGGAACAGGTCATCCACGTAGTTGACCATGCTGCGGGTCAGCTCCGGGCTGGTGATCTGGTGATAGCGGTCGAAACGGTAGCGATCCTGCTGGTGCAGGTAGATGTCGTTGAGGCTGGCACCGGAGTAGAGCAGGGTGTCATCGAAGATGAACCCCTTGAGGTGCAGCACTCCGAGCAGTTCACGGCCTTTTACCGGCACGCCATAGATGGCGATCTGGTGCTCGTGGCGAGCGGCCATCTCCTGATACATCAGGTGGTTGCCACCCTGCTTGCCCTTGCCGATCAGGCCGCGCTGGGCACGGTGGAAGTCGACGAACACCTTGACGTCGAGGGCCGGGTTGCGCTGTTTGGCGGCATAGAGGGCGGCGAGGATCTCCCGTCCCGCCTCGTCATCCTGCAGATAGAGCGCCACCAGATAGATGCGGCGAGTCGCGCTGGCGATGAGCGAAAGGATCCGGCTCTTGAAGTCCTTGGCGCTGCTGAGCACTTCAAACTGGTCTGCGGCGACGGCGATCTGGGGCAGGCGCGCCAGCAGCTGTCGATAATGTGCCGATGAATGCATAGAGAAACCTGAAATCACTGCGTTAAGCGTTCCACTCGGAGCGATGGATAGGCGATTCTAGCAATCTCGCCCTGTTAGCCAAAGAAAGAATCGTCATAAAGATGAAAAAGGCCTCACATCGGAGGCCTTTTTCTGCATGGTCGCGATCAGAGGAAGCTGTAGATCAGTATGGCCATCACGCCGCCCGTGGTGCCGATGATGGTTTCCATTACGGTCCAGGTTTGCAGGGTCTGCTTCTCGGTGAGACCGAGGTAGCGGTTGGCCAGCCAGAAGCCGGAGTCATTGACGTGGGAGAGCACGATGGCTCCGCCGCCGATGGCGATGGTGACCGCCGCCAGCTGGGCGCCGCTGAGGCCGAGCGGCTCCAGCATCGGCAGTACCAGGCCGCAGGCGGTCAGCATGGCGACGGTGGCGGAACCCTGAATGACCCGTACCGCAGCGGCCAGGATGAAGGCCAGCGCAACGATGGGCAGGCCGGAGTCCGCCAGCATGTTGCCGAGGGCGGCGCCGACGCCGGAATCCACCAGCACCTGCTTGAACACGCCACCGGCACCGGTTACCAGGATGATGACGCCGGCCGGCTGGATGGCGCTGTTGCAGACGTTCATCACCTCGTCACGGGACATGCCGCGACGGATCCCCAGCAGGTAGAAGGCGGCCAGGCAGGCGACCATGATGGCGGTGAAGGGGTGGCCGATGAACTCCAGCCAGCCGTGCAGAGGCGTGCCAGCATCGACGAAGCGGCCGACGATGGTCTTGAGACCGATCAGCAGCAGCGGCAGGCCGATGAGGCCCATGGCCAGCCCGAAGGAGGGCAGGTTCTGGCCGTCGTCGTGGGCACTGCTCTGGGCGTCGGCCGGCAGCGGCACGTCGACCACCTTGCTGATCAGCTCGCCAAACAGCGGGCCGGCCAGGATCAGGGAAGGCACGGCGGCGATCAGGCCGAACAGGATCATGTAGCCGAAGTCGGCCCCCAGCTGGGACGCCACCAGGATGGGGCCCGGCGCCGGGATCAGGAAGGCCTGGCAGGTGGCGATACCCGCCAGCAGGGCGATGCCGATCTTCACCACGCTGCCGCCACCGCGGCGGACGATGGCGAAGGCGACGCCGATCAGCAGCACCACCGCCACGTCGAAGAACAGCGGCAGTGCGCAGACGAAGCCGGTCAGCGCCATGGCCCAGTTGGCGCGCTTGACGCCGAACTTGCCGAGCAGGGTGTGGGCCACCCGGTCGAGGGCGCCGGTGACTTCCATCACCTTGCCGAACATGGCGCCCAGTGCCACCACCACGGCGACGAAACCGAGGGTGCCGCCCATCCCTTTCTGGATGGTAGCGGCGATGTCGGCCGGGTTCATGCCGGCGGCGAGCCCCGCCACCATGGAGACCAGGATGAGGGAGACGACCGCGTGCAGGCGGGCCTTCATCACCAGAAAGAGCAGCAGCACGATGGAGCCGGCGGCCGTCATGATCAGGGAGAGGTCAGACATTGTTGTGCATTCCTTGTTCCAAGTTCAGTATCGACACCCTGCCGATCCGTCGGCAGACCATATCTTTATGATTTATTTAGATTTATGGCCGGGGATCAAACTCGCTTGCCCAGGTGACTATGAGTGCGCTCAGTCTGTGGCAGACTTCACAATTCTTGTTGTTACCGGTAACATGTTACCGGTAACGTGCTAAGTTAGAACCCATCGGCAGCACGTTTTTTGAAAAATGAGATAGAGGTCAAACAATGGCGGGTAAGAGCATTATCGTGATGGGTGTGTGTGGTAGCGGCAAGTCCAGCGTGGGCCTCAAGGTGGCCAGCGTGCTGGGCGCCAAGTTCATCGACGGTGATGATCTGCACCCCAGGGCCAACATCCAGAAGATGGCCGGTGGCAACCCGCTCAACGACGAGGACCGCGCCCCCTGGCTGGAGCGGATCCGCGACGCGGCCTACAGCCTGGAACAGAAGAACGAGATGGGCGTCATCGTCTGCTCGGCCCTCAAGAAGCAGTATCGCGACCAGATCCGCGAGGGCAACGAGTCGGTCAGCTTCCTCTTTCTCGACGGCAGCCAGCCGCTGATCCTCGAGCGGATGCGGGCCCGCAAGGGCCACTTCATGCGCGAAAGCATGGTACAAAGTCAGTTCGATACCCTGGAGCGCCCGGATGGCGAAGCCGGTGTATTCCACATCGATATCGACGGCACCTTCGAACAGGTGGTTGATCGCGCCGTCACCGCATTGGAGCAAGCCCAATGATCCATCAGGTTATTTCCAGCGTCACTGCCCGCATTCGCGAGCGCAGTGCCGCCCGTCGCCAGGCCTTCCTGGTCCGCATCCAGCGCCAGGCCGATCAGGGCAAGACCCGAGCCGCGCTGGCCTGCGGCAACCTAGCCCATGCCGTGGCAGCCTCCAGCTGTGACGAGAAGGGTCGCATCCTCGACATGACCCGCGCAAACGTCGGCATCGTCACCGCCTACAACGACATGCTGAGCGCCCATCAGCCCTATCAGGGCTACCCGGACATCATCAAGGCCGCGCTGGCCGAGCTGGGCCACAGTGCCCAGGTCGCCGGCGGTGTGCCCGCCATGTGTGACGGCGTGACCCAGGGCCAGCCGGGGATGGACATGTCCCTGTTCTCCCGCGATCTGATCGCCCAGGCGACCGCGTTGTCGCTCTCCCACAACACCTTCGATGCCACCCTGCTGCTCGGCATCTGCGACAAGATAGCGCCGGGCCAGATCATGGGGGCACTCTCCCACGCTCATCTGCCCACCGCCTTCGTGCCGGCCGGCCCGATGGCGAGTGGCATCAGCAACGACGAGAAGGTGAAGGTGCGCCAGCAGTACGCCGCCGGCGAAGTGGGTCGCGATGCCCTGCTCAAGATGGAGTGCGGCGCCTACCACGCGGCCGGCACCTGCACCTTCTACGGCACCGCCAACACCAACCAACTGGTGTTCGAGGCCATGGGCCTGATGCTGCCGGGCTCCGCCTTCGTGCACCCGCACAGCGAGCTGCGCCGCGCCCTCACCGAGGAGGCGGCCCGCCGCATCAGCGCCATGATCCCGGGTTCCCCGGCCTATCGCCCCCTGAGTGCGGTGATCGACGAGCGCTCGCTGGTCAACGGGCTGGTGGCCCTGCTCGCCTCCGGCGGCAGCACCAACCACAGCATCCACATGGTGGCGCTGGCCCGCGCCGCCGGTCTGGTGCTGACCTGGGATGACATCAGCGATCTCTCCGACGTGGTGCCGCTGTTGGTACGCATGTACCCGAACGGCCCGGCCGACGTGAACGCCTTCGAGCAGGCGGGTGGCGTGCCCGGCCTGATGCGCCGGCTGGCGCAAGAGGGGCTGATCCACCTGGATGCCACCCCGGTCTTCGGCGAGATGCAGGATTACCTCAGCCGTCCGGCACTGGTGGATGGCAAGCTGGTATGGCAGCCGGTGGGCGAGAGCAGTGATGCGAGCGTGCTGTCGCCTTCCGGTAGCCGGTTCCAGGCCACCGGCGGCACCAAGCTGCTCTCCGGCAATCTGGGCCGCGCCGTGGTCAAGGTCTCTGCCGTGGCCCCCGAGTATCGGGTGATTGAAGCTCCGGCCCGGGTCTTCTCCTCCCAGCATGCGGTGGAAGCGGCCTACAAGGCGGGGGATCTCAATCAGGACGCCGTCATCGTTGTGCGTCACAATGGCCCGGCCGCCAACGGCATGCCGGAGCTGCACAAGCTGATGCCGGTGCTCGGCAACCTGCAAAAAGCCGGTCACAAGGTGGCGCTGGTCACCGACGGCCGCCTCTCCGGCGCCTCCGGCAAGATCCCGGCTGCCATCCACGTCACCCCGGAAGCGCTGCACGGCGGGGCCATCGGCCTGCTTGCCGATGGCGACTTGCTGCGGGTGGATGCGGTAACCGGCAGCCTCGACTGCCTGACCGATTTGAGCGGCCGTACCCAGGCCGAGATCGACCTCACTCTGGAACAAGAGGGGTGGGGCCGTGAACTGTTCAGCGTGATGCGTCGCGCGGTATCGAGCGCCGAGTGCGGCGCCACCATCTTTGATTAAGAGCTGACTAAGGAAGAGCTATGCAGAACTGGAAAGTGACCCCGGCCGAGGTGTTTGCCGCCTCCCCGCTGGTACCCGTGATGGTCATCAATGAGCTGGAGCAGGCCCTGCCGATGGCCAAGGCGCTGCTGGACGGCGGCATCTCGGTGTTCGAGATTACCCTGCGCACCCCGGTAGCGCTGGAGGCCATCGCCCTCATCGCCAAGGCGATGCCGGACGCCATGGTCGGTGCCGGTACCGTGCTCAACTGCGCGCAGTTTGACGCCGCCGTGGCCGCCGGTGCCCGCTTCGTCATCTCCCCGGGGATGACCCCGGCCCTGCTGGCCCACGCGGCCAACAGCACGGCGCCGCTGATCCCGGGCGTGGCCACCCCGTCCGAGGTGATGCAGGCGCTGGAAGCGGGCTACGACCACCTCAAATTCTTCCCGGCCGAAGCGAACGGCGGCACCAAGGCGCTCTCCGCCATCGCCGCGCCGTTGCCCCAGGTGAAGTTCTGCCCCACCGGCGGTATCGGCCCGAAAAACGTGGCCGACTACCTGGCGCTCAAGTGCGTCGCCACCGTTGGCGGCTCCTGGATGCTGCCGGCAGAAGCCGTCAAGAACGGTAACTGGGAAGAGGTGACCCGCCTCTCCCGCGAAGCCGTCGCCCTGGTCGCATCCTGATTTGACGCCGGCGTGAGCCGGACCTTCCGTTTGCCAAGCAAGCAGGCCACCCTCGGGTGGCCTGCTCTGTGATGGCAGAATGGCGGGGATGTGCGTCGTCAGCCCAGGCTGTCACCTTCGTAGAGGGAGAAGCCCATGTCGAGCCGGGTGTCGGCCAGCGGCTGGCCGTTGAGGCGGGCCAGCAGCATGGTGGCGGCCGCACGGCCGATCTCCTTGCGCGGTGTGACGATACTGGCCAGCTTGGGGGTCATGGCGTGGCCGATATCGAGGGCGTTGCTGCCGGCGATGGCGATCTGCTGGGGGACGGGTATCCACTTGGCCTGACATTGCAGCAGGGCGCCCACCGCCAGGTCATCGTTGGTGCAGAACAGGCCGTCCAGATCGGGATAGCGCACCAGCGCCTGCTCCAGCAGCTGGCCACCGAGGGTGAAGCTGGAGGATTGCTCGGTCAGCAGGTGCTGGCCGGTGAGGCCGAAATCCTGCATCGCCTGGTAGTAGCCTTCCATCCGCAGCTGGGTGCGCACGTCGAGCCGTGCGCCGAGATAGACCAGCTTGCGTCGGCCCCGGCGCAGCATCTCTGTTACCATGGCCCGGGCGGCCGCCCGGTGATCCATGCCGACCACCATGTCGATGGGGCTCTGTGGCAGATCCATGGTCTCCACCACCGGGATACCGGCGGTGGCGATCATCTTGCGGGTGCGCTCGGTGTGCTGGCTGTCGGAGAGGATCAGCCCATCCACGTGATAGGAGAGCAGGGAGGCGATCTGCTCCTCTTCCCGCTCAGGGCTGTAGCCGTAGTGAGCCAGCAGGGTCTGGTAGCCGGCGGGCCGGGTCACCGACTCGATGCCGTGCACCACGGCGGAGAAGACCTGGTTGGAGAGGGAGGGGATCAGGATGCCGATCGCCTTGCTGGTGGCGTTGGAGAGAATGTCCGGCGCCCGGTTGGGGATGTAGCCGAGCTCTTCCACCGCGGCGGCGATCCGCTCGCGGGTGCCCTCGGCCACGGCTTGCGGGTCGCGCAGGTAGCGGCTGACGGTCATCTTGGTGACCCCGGTCAGGTCGGCTATGTCCTGCAGGGTGGGGCGGCGCTTGCGGGTATCGTTCATCTCTGGATCCGGGACAAATGTTACGTGTAACATTACCGTTTTTTTGTAACAAAGTCAGCATATGACGCCGTCAACAAGGGGAATCTCAGGATGATCAAGGCCAAGTGCTTTGAGGGTGTGCGCTTCGAGCAGCAGGACCTGGCCGGGGAGCAGTTTCAGGGATGCCGTTTCATCGGCTGCAACTTCTCCAGGCTAGATCTCGGCGAGAGCCGTTTCGTCGACTGCAGCTTCTACGATCGGGAGAGCGAACAGAACTGTTTGCTGCAGGGCTGCAATCTGCGCGAGGCGAGTTTTCTGCGCTGCGATCTCACCATGGCCGACTTCAGTCACAGCCAGTGCCTCGGGCTCGAGCTGCGCGACTGCCAGGCGATGGGGATCAACTTCTCCCGCGCCAGCTTTGCCAACCAGATCACCGTCAAGAGCTACTTCTGCGAAGCCCATCTCACCGGCAACAACTTCAGCTACGCCAACTTTGAGGGCTGTCTGCTGGAAAAATGCGAATTGAGCGGCAATCGCTGGCAGGGGGCCAACCTGTTCGGCGCCTCGCTGGCGGGCTCGGATCTCAGCGGTTCCGAGTTTGGCCAACTGGACTGGAGCCGCATCAACCTGCAGGGCTGCGATCTGCGTCAGTGCGATCTGCCCGGGCTGGATCTGCGGCGGGTCAATCTGCACGGGGTGCAGATCAACGAAGATCAGCAGCAGGCCTTGCTGGAGCAGATAGGGCTGGTCGTCTTCCCTTGAACAGCCTGAAAAAGAGGTAATTTTTCACCAAAGGTAGCGCGTCGCCGCGCGCTGCCGGAGGGATGACAGCCTGCGCAAGGCAGGCTGTCGGGGGAGGAGGCAAGTTGGCGTCAGCGCTTGGCCAGCCACTTGGTCGGGTTGATGGCCTCGCCCTGGTAGCGAATTTCGAAGTAGAGGCCGGGTCTGTCCTGGCCGCCACTGTCACCGACCAGCGCCACCGGTTCACCCTGTTCCACGTTCTGGCCCACCTGGCGCAGCAGCGACTGGTTGTGACCGTAGAGGCTCATGTAGCCGCGGCCGTGATCGATCACCAGCAGCATACCGAAGCCGTCCAGCCAGTCGGCATAGACCACCTGGCCCGGTGCCACCGCCTTGACCTGGGTCCCTTCGCTGGCGCCGATCAGAGTGCCCTTCCACTTCAGCTCGGCGGTGCGTGGCGAGCCGTAGGCGATGAGGATCGGCCCCTGTACCGGCCAGCGCAGGCTGCCATTGGTCTTGAGGCCGCTGTAGTAACCGGCGCTGCTGATGCCGGAGCCCCGCTCAGGCTTGCTGGTGGTGCTCTCCCGGCTGGCGGTCTGCTGCTGGGCCGCCTTGCTCTGCTGGGCGGCGAGCCGCTCCTGTTCGGCGCGGCGTTGTTCGGCCAGCTTGCGTTGCCGCTCCTGTTCCGCCTTCAGCTTGGCAAGGCGCTCCCGCTCGCGACGCTCCTGCTCTTCCCGCTGGCGGCGCAACTCTTCCAGCCGGGCCTTCAGCGCTTTCTCCGCCTTGACCAGCTTGGTCAGCTTCTGTTCGTCATCCTGTACCGACTGCTGCAGCTGGTTGCGCACCTTGGCACGGCTCTGCTGGCTGGCCAGCAGACTTTGATGGTGTTGCTGCTGTTCGGTGAGCAGGGATTGCAGCCGGCTTTCGGTCTCTTTGGTGGCCTGCTGGTTTTTGGCCAGCTTGGTGCGGGTGGCCCGCAGGGCTTCGATGGCCTCGATGCGTGCCTTGTTGAGGTAGTCGTAGTAGTCGAGGGAACGGCTCAGTTTGGCCGGATCCTGCTGATTGAGCAGCAGTTTGAGGTAATCGTGGTTGCCGGCGGTAAAGGCGCTCTCCGCCTGTTTGGCCAGCAACTGCTTCTGGTGGCTGGCCTGCTGCTCCAGATCCAGCTTGTCCTGTTGCAGCCCCACCAGCTTCTGCTGGTTCTCTCTGAGCCGCTGTCTGGTCTGGTCGAGCTTGGCGGCGGCGGCCGAGATGGCCTGCTCATCGGCCTTGAGCTGGGTGTTGAGCTTGGCCAGCTCCTGCTTGCTGAGCTTGATGGTCTGCTGCTGTTCCTTGATCTGGGACTGCATGGCGCCCAGCTGCTGGTTGGCAGCCCAGGCCTTGCCCGGCCCGAACGACAGACAAAAAAACAGCGCGCCGGCCAACAGGCCGACGCGACTGGTTTTGGTTGAAATCACTTCGCATCCCCGCATGGGGAAGGATTATTTCAGAATCATCAGGGGCTTGCCAGTCATTTCCGGCGGTACCGGCAGACCCATAAGAGTCAGCATGGTGGGGGCCAGATCGGACAGTTTACCGCCTTCCAGCACCTCGGCCTTGCGACCGAAGTAGATGAGCGGAACCGGCAGATTGGTGTGGGCGGTATGGGCCTGACCAGTCTCTTCGTCCATCATCTTCTCGGCGTTGCCGTGGTCGGCGGTGATCAGGCACTCGCCACCCACTTCGGCCAGGGCCTCGGTGACGCGACCGATGCAGTGGTCAACGGCTTCACAGGCTTTGACGGCCGCATCGAACACGCCGGTGTGGCCGACCATGTCGCCGTTCGGGTAGTTGCAGATGATGACGTCGTATTTGCCGCTCTTGATGGCGCCAACCAGCTTGTCGGTCAGCTCTTCGGAGCTCATTTCCGGCTGCAGGTCGTAGGTGGCCACTTTCGGGCTGGCAACGATCTCGCGATCCTCGCCAGTGAAGCAGGCCTCTTCGCCGCCGTTGAAGAAGAAGGTGACGTGGGCGTACTTCTCGGTCTCGGAGATGCGCAGCTGGGTTTTGCCCTGCTTGGCCAGCCACTCACCCAGAGTGTTGACCAGGGCGGTCGGCGGGTAGGCACAGGCGGTCTTGATGTCGGCTGCGTACTCGGTCAGCATCACGAAGTTCAGCGCCGGGGTAGCGGTGCGGGCGAAGCCGGTGAAGTCGCTGTCAACGAAAGCGCGGGTGATTTCGCGGGCGCGGTCGGCACGGAAGTTCATGAAGATCAGCGCGTCGCCATCCTGCATGGGGGCGGCTTCGCCGATACGGGTCGCCTTGACGAACTCGTCGTTCTCGTCGCGAGCATAGGCGGCGGCCAGGGCTTCGCTGGCGCTGTCGGCGGTGAACTCGCCCTTGCCTTGAGTCATCAGGTCATAGGCTTGCTGTACGCGATCCCAACGGTTGTCACGGTCCATGGCGTAGTAACGGCCGATCATGGAGGCGAAACGACCCTTGCCCAGACGGGCGAACAGGGCGTCGAACAGCTCGATGGAGGACTGGGCGGAGCGCGGCGGTACGTCGCGGCCATCCAGGAAGGCGTGGAAGTAGATCTGCTCGGCGCCACGCTTGGCGGCCATCTCGATCATGCCCATGATGTGCTCTTCGTGGCTGTGTACGCCACCCGGGGACATCAGGCCCATGATGTGCACGGCCTTGCCCTTGCTCACGGCAGTGTCAACAGCCTTGGCCAGCTCGATGTTCTCGAAGAAAGGGCCGTCCTGGATGTCTTTGGAGATGCGGGTCAGTTCCTGATAGACGATGCGACCGGCGCCGATGTTGACGTGGCCCACTTCGGAGTTCCCCATCTGACCGTCCGGCAGACCCACGTCCAGGCCGGAGCCGGAGATCAGGGTGCTGGTGTAGTCACGGGCGAGACGGTCGAGGTTGGGAGTCTTGGCGGCAGCGACGGCGTTGTGCTCTTGCTTGGTGCTGTAGCCCCAACCGTCCATGATGACCAGAACCAAAGGTTTCTTAGCTGTTGACATAAGGCTATGTCCTCTCGGATAGGAATGAATTGCGGGAAGTGAAACTAGCGTAATATTACTACATCTGCCGAAATAGTCACCTGATAGCCAAGCCCCGTCCGGCGGGGCCCGCACCCTGTTGCCGACCTGTTTCTCCTTTGTCGCCGGCTTGTCGCATTGCACGACGAATCCTCGGTCAGGCCTGCCCGATACCGCTTTTTATGTTGCTGTCGCATCCCGTTTCCAGCCGATGGGAGCCGGCTCCCGCTTTGCCGCCAAGATGGCTGATCTTGGCTGGGTCCCCATGTATACTCGGGCACTTGTCTTGGTCCCTGGATAGTAGAAGATGCAAGAGTATTTGGATTTTGCGGCCCGCAACCCGCTGCTGACCGCAGCCTGGTTCGGCCTGGCGGGCACCCTGGTTTACACCACGGTGCGTGCCCGTTTTTCTCCGGTCAAGTCGGTGAACAACCACACCGCCACCCTGCTGATCAACCGTGAAAACGCCACCGTGGTGGACATTCGCAGTCAGGAAGAGTTTGCCAAGGGCCATCTGGCCGGTGCCCAGCACCTGCCGCTCAGCCAGATTCAGAGCAATAACCTGGGCCCGGTTGAAAAGCATAAAGATGCCCCCATCATAGTGGTGTGCGAGTCGGGGATGACCGCTGGTGGCGCGGGTCGCCAACTGAGCAAAGCCGGCTTCAAGCAGGTGTATGTGCTCAGCGGTGGCATGGCCCAGTGGCGTGCAGAAAATCTGCCGGTGACCAAAAAACGCTGATTTAAGGGCCTGCGCCCACCTATTTTCATAAAAAGGAATCAAACAAAATGGCTGAAGAGATCAACAACCAGGAAGTACAACCGGAATTCCACATCCAGCGCGTCTACACCAAGGACGTCTCCTTCGAAGCGCCGAACACCCCGCACATCTTCCAGAAAGAGTGGCAGCCGGACGTCAAGCTGGACATGGACACCAAGACCAACATCCTGGCTGACAGCGTCTATGAAGTGGTACTGACCCTGACCGTCACCTGCAAGCTGGAAACCGAGACTGCCTTCCTGTGCGAAGTTCAGCAGGCCGGTATCTTCACCATCGGCAACCTGCCGGAGCCGCAACTGGCCCACTGCCTGGCTGCCTTCTGCCCGAACATCCTGTTCCCGTATGCCCGTGAAGCGGTGGCCAACCTGGTGAGCAAGGGTTCCTTCCCGCAGCTGAACCTGGCACCGGTCAACTTCGATGCCCTGTTTGCCCAGCACATGGCACAGGCTCAGGCCCAGCAGGCGACTGCGGAAGCCTGATAATGGCCGACCAGATCGCTATCTCGGTCTTGGGGGCGGGGTCTTACGGCTCCGCCCTTGCCATTTCTCTGGCGCGCAACGGTCATCCGACCCTGCTGTGGGGTCACGACCCTGCCCATGTCGCCGAGCTGGAGCAGGATCGCTGCAACAAGGCATTCTTGCCGGATGTCCCCTTTCCCGCCGATCTGCAGCTGACTGCGGATCTGCAACAGGCGGTGCAAGCCGCCCCCGTACTGCTGCTGGTGGTGCCGAGCCATGTGTTCGGCCAGGTACTGGCCCGGGTCAAACCCTTCCTGCGCCCCGATACCCGTATCGCCTGGGCCACCAAGGGGCTGGAGCCGGACAGCGGCCGCCTGTTGCAGGACGTGGCCCGCGAGGTGCTGGGTGACGAGATGCCGCTGGCGGTCATCTCCGGCCCTACCTTCGCCAAGGAGCTGGCCGCCGGTTTGCCGACCGCCATCTCGGTGGCCTCGACCCACGACGACTTCGCCGACGATCTCTCCCTGCTGCTGCACTGTGGCCGCTCGTTCCGGGTCTATACCAATCCGGACTTCATCGGTCTGCAGCTGGGCGGGGCGGTCAAGAACGTCATCGCCATCGGCGCCGGTCTCTCCGACGGGCTGGGTTTTGGCGCCAACGCCAGGACTGCGCTCATCACCCGTGGCCTGGTAGAGATGCAGCGCCTCGGCGCCGCGCTCGGGGCCGACGCCAAGACCTTCATGGGGATGGCAGGGCTCGGGGATCTGGTGCTGACCTGTACCGACAACCAGTCGCGCAACCGTCGCTTCGGGTTGGCCCTCGGGGCTGGCAAGGATGTGAACACCGCCATGACCGAGATCGGTCAGGTGGTGGAAGGCTATCGCAACACCAAGGAGGTGCATCTGCTGGCGGCCCGCTGTGGCGTCGAGATGCCCATCTGCGAGCAGATCTTCAAGGTGCTGTACGAAGGCAAGAATCCGAAAGAGGCGGCCATTGCCCTGCTGTCGCGAGACAAGAAGGACGAATAATCTGCCTGCCGCAGAATGCAAAAGGCCCCGCCAGCTGGCGGGGCCTTTTCTTTGCAGCATGTTTTTACCACAAGGGCAGCAAATCAGTAGTAGGAGTGATCGCCGCGCTGGTGCTCGGTGGCATCCTTGACGCCGTTGAGCTCGCCCGGGAATTTTTCCAGCAGCTGCTTCTCGATCCCCTCTTTCAGGGTGTAATCGACCATGGAGCAACCGTTGCAACCACCGCCGAATTGCAGGATGGCCAGCTTGTCCTCGGTCAGTTCGACCAGGGTGACTTTGCCACCGTGACCGGCCAGCATGGGGTTCACCTCGGACATCAACACGTACTCGATACGGTCGATCAGCGGGGCGTCGTCGGCCACTTTGCGCATCTTGGCGTTCGGGGCTTTCAGGGTGAGCTGGGAGCCCATCTGATCGGTGACGAAGTCGATGGTGGCATCCACCAGGAAGGGGGCGCTCAAGGGATCGACCATGCAGTCGAAGCCGCTGAAGGGCAGGTGTTGATCTTCCGGATCGACCGCGTCGGGTGGGCAATATGATACGCCGCACTCGGCATTCTGGGTTCCCGGATTGACCACAAACACCCGGATATTGGTGCCGTCAGGCTGTTTTTCCAGCAATTTACGGAAATGGGCCTGGGCGGTGTCGGAAATGCTGATCATCACTATCCTCATAAACCTGAGTGTACGACTAGGGTATTCATGATAACTCTGTTGGCAAGGCTTGGGTAGCGTGCCGTTGGCTACTTGAGGTGCTTGAGGGTACGACAGATGGCCCACACTTCCACCTTTGTGACTCCGCTCTCATGCAGTAGGCGGGTGAGGTGGCCGGCGGTGGCGCCCGTGGTGACCACATCATCGAGCAGCGCCACGTGCTGATAATCATGGGGGCGGATCTGGAAGGCGCCGCGCAGATTGCGCCGCCGTTGGCCCGCACTCAACTTGGTCTGCTGCGGCGTTGCCCTGACCCGGCGCAGCAGCCGATTATCGCAGGGGATGCCGGTCAGCTCGCCGAGGGCGCGGGCTATCTCTTCCGCCTGGTTGAAGCCACGCCACCACTGGCGCCACCAGTGCAGGGGGACCGGAATGATGGCCTGTGGCGGCTCGCGGCAATCCAGATGATCCGCCAGCACCCTGGCGAGCAGAGGGGCCAGCAGAATCTGGCCGGAATACTTCAGCCGTGGGATCAGCATGGGGTAGGGTGGTTGGTAGTCACCTATGACCTGCAGTCGCTCCCATGGCGGCGGCCTGCGCTGGCAGCGACCGCAGATCGGCTCGCGCGCTTCATCCCGTGCCGGCAAGGGGGCAGCACACAAGCGGCAGCTGTGGTCAACCTGCTGCAGGGCCTGTCGGCACCAGCTGCACAGCAAGGGGTCAGCATCGCAAGGTTGCTGGCAGAGCAGGCAGCTGCCTTGCCAGTCGGCATGACTGCCGAGGATCGGACTTGCTTTGGCGAGTAGCCGCTTTAACATGCTGACCCCAACAGAGTGAACAGGATCTTGAGTCTAGATGAGCGTATCGGTAGAGCGGTTTGGTCAGGGGCCCGATCTGGTGCTGTTGCACGGATGGGGAATGAATGGCGCGGTCTGGCACGGTATTGTGCCGGCCCTGGCGGCTCGCTATCGCGTCCATCTGGTGGATCTGCCAGGCTTTGGCAATAGCCCGCTGGTGGGTGAGGCCGAGTACAGTCTGCCCTGGCTGGCGGAACAAGTTGCTGCCATCCTGCCGGAGCAGTGCCATTTGTTGGGTTGGTCCCTCGGTGGTCTGGTGGCCAGCCAATTGGCCTTGAACCATCCCGAGCGACTGCACTCCTTGATCACGGTGGCCAGTTCCCCCTGTTTCATGGCCCGCGACGAGTGGCCGGGGATCGCCCCCAAGGTGCTGACCGGGTTCAACCAGATGTTGGCGGGGGACTTCAAGCAGACCATTGAACGCTTCCTGGCGATCCAGGCCATGGGCAGCGAACACGCCAGAGACGACATCCGTCAGCTGCGCCACTGGCTGGCGGAGCGTCCTGCTCCACAGCTGGCCGCGCTGGAGGCGGGGCTCGGTTTGCTGGCCGATGTCGATCTGCGCGATGAGCTGGTGCAGTTGAACCTGCCCTGGCTGCGGGTCTACGGCCGGCTGGATTCGCTGGTGCCCAAAGCCTCCATTCCTCTGCTGGACGAGCGCTACCCGGCCAGCCGCAGTGTGGTGCTGGAAAAGGCCTCACACGCGCCCTTTATTTCTCATCCACAGCAGTTCATTGAAATCATTGAACATTTTGTAGGTTGAAAAATAGCCAATTTGCTTCATTAATCCTCTGGGGTGACGGATAATTAATCCAGTGTCAGAGGAGAATTGTCATGCGTATAGATTCTGCATTGAACAGCGGTGTACAGGGGTTCCAGCGTGCGGAGCAGATCGCCGACAAGGCATCCAATCAGATCGCCAGGCTCAACACCCCGAGCGGTGACAAGGTGCAGTTGCCCGAGGAACTGGTGAACCTCAAGAGTGCCGAGGTGCAGGCCGGTGCCTCCGCCAAGGTGATCCAGACCGCCAGCGACATGATGGGAACCCTGATCGACATCCGGGTGTGACATGAACATCAATGTCAGTCTGCCAACCATCATTCCCAACCAGCTGCAACCGCAGACGGAATCGGCACGTACTGACAATCGCCGCGCAGCCCTCATCCCCCAGAGCCGCCAGACCGAGGCCTTCAATGCCGAGCCCGAGGTCGGCTCCCAGAAAGACAAATCCAGATCCACTCAGGCCAACGCCAATCAGACCTCCCAGCAGGCACGGGAGGGCTCCCAGACCGGCAACCCTCAGGCTGCCGTCGACAACCGTTTCGTCGAGGCCACCGGTGAAGACGGCCAGCGCAACAAGCAGCAGGATCCCAAACAACAAGAACAGCAGCAGAAACAGGAGCTGCAGGTCAAGGAGCTGGCAGACAGGGATCAGGAGGTGCGAACCCACGAGCAGGCTCATCAGAGCACTGGCGGTCAGTATGCCGGCAGCCCGACCTACCAGTTTGCCATGGGGCCGGATGGCAAGCGCTATGCCACCGGTGGCGGCGTTTCCATCGACATCAGCGTCATTCCCGGCGACCCCAGGGCCACCATCGCCAAGATGCAGCAGGTTCGTGCCGCCGCACTGGCGCCGGCACAACCCTCCTCCCAGGACCTGAGTGTGGCAAGGAGTGCCGCGGCCAAGGAGGCGCAGGCCCGCAAGGCGCTGATCTCTGCCGATCCGGACTCCACCTTGAAGGCCGATGGCAGTGCCAAGACCGGGGTGTTGAATGGCTACATGGAGCAGCGCAACCAGGTCATTGCCCAGCGCTATCAGCAGGCGGTCAAGCCAGCGACTCCGCAGAGCTTCAACCTGAGCGTCTGAGCCTGGCAATTCCCCCTGTTTTTCCCCCGCACGCGACTATTTGCAACTACTCTGAGGGGTAATCCCATCCACACTCACAGGAGTCGTCATGCACTTTGATGAAGTCAAACCGGAAGATTTTGCCACCTTCTCCCGTGTCCCTCCGCCGCACCTCCAGATGGAGCAGTTTTTGATGCAGCTCGGTGGGGGCGGTACCGAAGGCACCCATTTCAAGAAAAAGGTGATGCTGGCGGCAGGGTGGAGTCATACCGGCGTCGTCTCTTATGGCAAATATCCACAAGAGGCCTGCAAGGCATTCAACCGGCTGCGGGAGGTGCTGGCGGCCCATCAGGAGGCCGACGCCATTCTGAGCGCACTGGCCGAGTGAAGCGGCTGCACCACCGGCACAAAAAAGCCCCTCGCGGGGCTTTTTGCATTCTGGGGCTTATTTCTTCAGTTTGGAGAGAGCGGCTGCGAAGGCGTTGCCCATGGCGCCGTCGGTCGGGGTGCTCTGACGGGGGGCCTGTTTCGACTTGGCGTTGTTACCGGTGTGACGCGGCTCGGCCGGTTTGCGCGCCGGCTGGCCGGCCTTCTCATCCAGACGCATGGTCAGGCTGATGCGCTTGCGCGGTACGTCCACCTCCAGCACCTTGACCCGGACGATGTCGCCGGCCTTGACCACCTCGCGAGGATCCTTGACGAAGCGAGCGGTCAGGGAGGAGATGTGCACCAGGCCATCTTGATGGACGCCGATGTCAACGAAGGCGCCGAAGTTGGTGACGTTGGTGACCACCCCTTCCAGTACCATCTCGGGCACCAGATCGCTGATTTTCTCCACCCCCTCCTTGAAGGTAGCGGTCTTGAACTCGGGGCGCGGGTCACGGCCCGGCTTGTCCAGCTCGCCGATGATGTCGGTGACGGTGGGTACCCCGAACTGCTCATCGGTGTAGTCGGCGGGCTTGAGGGTGCGCAGCAGGCTGCTGTTGCCCAGCAGGCTGTCCACGGTTTGCTCCAGCTTGGCGAGGATCCGCTCCACCACTGGGTAGGATTCCGGGTGCACTGCGGAGCCGTCCAGCGGGTTGCTGCCGCCGCGAATGCGCAGGAAGCCGGCGCACTGCTCGAATGCCTTGGGGCCGAGCCGGCTCACTTTCAGCAGTTGTTGACGGTGCTGGAAGGCGCCGTGTTCGTCGCGGTAGGCGACGATGTTCTGGGCCAGGGTCTGGGAGAGGCCGGAGACCCGGTTGAGCAGGGCGACCGAGGCGGTATTCACATCCACTCCGACCGCGTTCACGCAATCCTCGACCACCGCATCGAGCCGGCGGGCCAGCTGGCTCTGGCCGACGTCGTGCTGGTACTGGCCGACGCCGATGCTCTTGGGGTCGATCTTGACCAGCTCGGCCAGCGGATCCTGCAGCCGGCGGGCGATGGAGACGGCGCCGCGCAAGGAGACGTCCAGATCCGGAAACTCCAGGGAGGCAAGTTCGGAAGCGGAGTAGACCGAGGCCCCTGCCTCGCTCACCACAATTTTCTGGGCCTTGGTGGCCGGGTAGCGCTCGAACAGATCGCTCACCAGGCGGTCGGTTTCCCGCGAGGCGGTGCCGTTGCCGATGCTGATGAGTTCGACCTTGTGCTTCTGGCACAGCTCGCTCAGGGTCTTGAGGCTCTGGTCAACCTGGCGCTTGGGTTCGAACGGATAGATGGTCGCGGTATCGACCAGCTTGCCGGTGGCATCCACCACGGCCACCTTGACCCCGGTACGGATGCCGGGATCCAGCCCCATGGTGCAGCGCATGCCGGCCGGTGCCGCCATCAACAGATCCTTGAGGTTCATGGCGAACACCTTGATCGCCTCCTCTTCCGCCGACTCGCGGATGCGGCCAATGAGCTCGGTCTCCATCTGCAGGGAGAGCTTGATCTTCCAGGTCCAGCTCACCACCCCCTGCAGCCACTTGTCGGCCGGGCGACTCTGCAGGTTCAGTCTGAGGTGATGGGCGATGATCCCCTCGCAGGGGCTGGCGCTCTCGTCGTCACCGGTGACCAGCGCCAGGTTGAGGATCCCCTCGTTGCGGCCGCGCAGCATGGCCAGCACCCGGTGGGAGGGGGCCTTGTGCAGCGGCTCGTCGTGCTCGAAGTAGTCCTTGAATTTGGCCCCTTCCTGCTCCTTGCCTGCCACCACGCGGGCGCGCAGGGTGGCGTTTTGCCACACATAGTCCCGCAGCTTCTCAAGGAGAGCCGCCTGCTCGGCGAAGCGCTCCATCAGGATGTAGCGGGCACCGTCGAGGGCGGCCTTGTTGTCGCTGATCCCCTGCTCGGCATTGAGGAAGCGGGCCGCCTCCTGTTCGGGATCTTTCATCGGGTCACCCAGCAGCAAATTCGCCAGTGGCTCCAGCCCCGCCTCGATGGCCATCTGCCCCTTGGTGCGGCGCTTGGGTTTGTAGGGGAGGTAGAGATCTTCCAGCCGGGTCTTGCTGTCGGCCTCGTTCAGCTCGCGGGCCAGCTCGGGGGTCAGCTTGCCCTGCTCTTCGATGGAGCGCAGGATCACCTGGCGGCGATCCGCCAGTTCACGCAGGTAACCGAGACGGCTCTCCAGGGTGCGCAGCTGGCTGTCGTCCAGACCGCCAGTCACCTCTTTGCGGTAACGGGCGATGAAGGGGACGGTGGCGCCTTCGTCCAGCAGGCGAACGGCGGCCTGCACCTGTTCCGGGCGGGCATTCAGCTCACCGGCAATCTGATGTTCTATTACGTGGCTTTGCATCGAGGGTCTCTGTAGTCGGGTCCAGAACAACGGGCTGGCGCGAGGGCGATGTCGCCGGGCAAGAGGCTGTCAGGGCGGTACTCAAGGTATCAGCCAGGCCACTGCCGCGCGGGCCGGTTAGCGCCGCAAGGCGCCGGGTGTGAGCACTATATGGGCTCGGGCAGCGGGATGCCAGCCCTGGTAGAGAGGGCGGTGTCCGCCCTGGATGAGAGGCGGAGCAAACCCATGCTGGCTGTGGTAGCCGGTTGGCAGGGCAGGTGGCTGTGGCGTGACGCCGGCTTATTTGGGATAGCTGATCTCATTGATGTACCAGCAGGCGTCACCGACTGGCGTACGCACTATGGCCTCGTCACCCACCTCTTTCTTGAGCAGGGCGCGGGCCATGGGGGAGTCGATGGAGATGTAATCCTTGCGCTCGAAGATCTCGTCATAGCCGACGATGCGAAAACGCTTGGTCTCTCCCTCCTCGTTTTCCACCTCGACCCAGGCGCCGAAGAAGACCTTGCCCTCCTGGGCGGGGGAGTAGTCGACGATCCCCAGCTCCTCGAGGCACTTGCGCAGGTAACGGACCCGCCGATCGATCTCCCGCAGCCGCTTCTTGTTGTACTGGTAATCCGCATTCTCGCTGCGATCGCCGAGGCTGGCCGCCCAGGCCACTTTGCGAGTGGTCTCGGGGCGCTCCTCGCGCCAGAGGAAATCGAGCTCCTGCTTGAGCTTGTTGTAGCCTTCACGGGTGATCAACTTGGTCTTCATGGCGGGTCCCTGTGTCGATGGGGCGGATGAGCCTCTTATGGCTCGGCAGATCTTATCCGCTGTCGCCTTGCTGTCGAGCAAAAACTGGCGGGCCGGATGACGTTGGGGGCAGGGGAAAAGTGGCGTCATGCCGGCAGCACGGGCAATAACCGGTAACATATTTATGCTTTGCCGTTACGAGTCCGGGCTCTAGTATTGGCAGCATATCGAGAGGAGAGGCAAGCAATGAGTCAGCAATACAAGGTTCTGGTCGTCGACGATGATTTGAAATTACGTTCCCTGCTGGAGCGCTACCTGACCGAACAGGGGTTCGTGGTTCGGGGCGTCGCCAATGGCGAACAGGCCGACCGCCTGCTGACCCGAGAGAACTTCAGCCTGATGGTGCTCGACCTGATGCTGCCGGGGGAAGACGGCCTCTCCATCTGTCGCCGCCTGCGCGAGGCTGGCAACCAGATCCCGGTGCTGATGCTGACCGCCAAGGGGGATGAGGTGGACCGCATCGTCGGCCTCGAGATGGGAGCCGATGATTACCTGCCCAAGCCGTTCAACCCTCGTGAGCTGCTGGCCCGGATCCGCGCCGTGTTGCGCCGCCACACCGTCGAGTTGCCGGGCGCCCCCTCTACCGCCGAGAAGGTGGTGAGCTTTGGCAGCTACCAGCTCAACCTGGCGACCCGTGAGTTGAGTCGCGATGGTGATCCGGTGGCACTGACCAGCGGCGAATTCGCCGTGCTCAAGGTGCTGGTGAGCCATCCGCGCGAGCCTCTCTCCCGCGACAAACTGATGAACCTGGCCCGCGGTCGCGAATATACCGCCACCGAGCGCAGCATCGATGTGCAGGTCTCCCGCCTGCGCCGCCTGCTGGAGCAGGACCCGGCGCAGCCCCGTTATCTGCAGACCGTCTGGGGTCTGGGCTATGTGTTCGTGCCGGACGGTGACGGCGAATGAAGAAAGTGAGCAGCATGTTCTCCCGCATGCTCTGGTTTTTGGCCGCCGTGCTGGTGGTCTATCAGTTTGTCTCCTATGCCACCTTCTACAACTATCTGCTGGCGCCGACCGTCAAGCAGATCAGCCACCTGCTGGCCAATCAGGTCAAGCTCATCTTCCCGGTCGAGAGCAACCAGCTGGCGCTCAGTGAAGATGCCGAGGCGCTGGTTTACGTGGCGACCGGCAGCGACATCTATACCCAGACCGAGGCGGAGCAGCACGGGCTCAAGGAGTCCAAGCCCTACACCTATCTGGAAGAGAGCATCAGTCGCGAGCTGGGGGGCAAGACCAAGGTGCGGGTCGAGATCCAGGACCACTACATCATCTGGATCCAGCCGCCCCAGGCCAACAAGGTGTGGGTGCGCATCCCGCTGACCGAGATCGAAGATGACGACATCGAGCCGCTGATCCTCTACATGAGCGTGCTGCTGGTGGTGACCCTGTTCGCGGCCTGGCGCTTTGCCCGCCAGCTGGTGCGGCCGCTGGAGGAGCTGGAGGCGGGGGCCGTGGCGGTTGCTCGCGGCAACTTCCCCGATGCGCTGGGGGAGCAGGGCTCGCGGGAGGTGCGCCGGCTGACCCGCACCTTCAACCACATGTCGAGCTCCATCAAGAGCCTTATCGAAGAGCGAAACATGATGATGGCGGGCGTTTCCCACGATCTGCGTACGCCGCTGACCCGTATCCGGCTGGCGACCGAGATGATGTCCTCCGGGGATGAGTATCTCAAGGAGAGCATCAACGCGGACATCGACGAATCCAACGGCATCATCGACCAGTTCATCGACTACATTCGCCCGGACGAGGGGCTGGATACCCAACCGGTGGACCTGACCCAGCTGATCCACGATGTGCTGCTGGTGCAGACCGACCAGGGGCTGGAGGTGGAGCTCGAGCTGCCAGCCGAGGCGGTGCGGGTCGCCTGCAACCCCATCAGTATCCGGCGCATCCTCAACAACCTGTCGGGCAATTCGTTGCGCTACGGGGCGAGCCGGCTGCAGGCCGAGCTCAAGGATGACGGTCACTGGGTCAGGCTGCGCTTGTCGGATGACGGTCCCGGCATTCCGGAACAGGATTACTACCGGGTACTCAAGCCCTTCACCCAGGGCAACGAGGCGCGTACCGGCAGCGGCAGTGGGCTGGGGCTGGCCATCGTCGCCAAGATCGTCTCCCAGCATCACGGCACCATCAGGCTGGGGCGTGCCGAGCAGGGGGGCTTGCTGGTGGAGATCCGGCTGCCCAAGAACCAGCCGCTGGAGTGGATTGATTGAACGAAGGGCGCATCCATGGATGCGCCCTTCTGTATTGTCAGGCCTGCGGCTCGGTCGCCTTGCGGTAACGCTTGCCGTATTTCAGCTGCTGGATCAGCAGGGCCGCCACGATCAGCGCCAACCCGATGGGGGTGGCCGGGTGGATGGTCTCGCCGATCAACAGGTTGAGCAGTACCAGCGAGGCAAAGGGCGAGATGAAGATGAGGTTGCTGATGGGGGCCGTGTTGGTGGCGTGGCGCAGAGCCATCAGCCAGAGCACGAAGCCGAAGCCCATCTCGAACAGCCCGACATAGATGGCGCCGGCCCACCCCTGCCAGGCGTTCATGGCAAAATCGGAGAGCAGCCAGGTCGCCGCGACGATGAAGGGCAGGCTGATGATGAAGCCGAGCAGCAGGCTGACGATGGGATCTCCCTGATTGCGGGTGTTGAGGATCCAGTAGCCGGCCCAGATGAGGGTCGACACCAGCGCCAGCGTCACGCCGAGGGGGCTGTCGAACTGCAGACCGAACACATCCCCCCTGGTCGCGATCACCAGAGCACCGAAGTAGCCCAGCACGATGGCCACCCCGTCGCGGCGGCGCAGCTTCTGGCCGAGGAAGGGGACGGCCAGCAGACTGAGGGTGATGGCCCAGGTGTAGTTGAGGGTCTGCGCCTGTTGGGCGGGCAGCAGATCATACGCCTTGAACAGCAGCAGGTAATAGAGGAAGGGGTTGAGCACCCCCAGCGCCAGATAGTAGAGGGGGCGGCCCTTGATGTAGCTGAGCAGCAGCGGCAGCTTGCCCTGACAGGCCACGATCACCCCCAGCGTCAGGGTCGAGGTGCAGGCCGCGACCAGCAACAGCTGCACCGGCTCGAAGTAGGCGAGAGAGATCTTGAAGGCGCTGGCCACCGTCGACCAGAGGGCGACGGCGCAGAGGCCATATTGATAGGCTTTTTTCTGATCTTTGAGCATGAGAAATCGTTCCGGTGATCAAGGCTGTGGCACAGTCTACCAGCCTGTTTGCAACATTGTCGTTACCCGCGCCGGGCGGGGGATCATGTGGCGGCGGCAGAGATCCATCGTCACATAAAATTGTGCACATTCTGTTCGCCTTCCCTTGCGCAAATTGAAAAAATCCGTATAATCTCCTCCGCTTACCCATGAGGTAAGCCAGACGATATGTCTGCTTGCTGAGTTTTTCGCTTGCGAAGGCCAGCCATACAGTCTCCCCGATATGGGGAGAAACGTGAAAAATCACACCTCTGGCGGGAGTAATCTCGGTCGGGCGGTGTTGATTTATGTTCTTTTATCTATTGGAGCTCTGTCAATGCAGAACCAAAGAATCCGTATCCGCCTGAAGGCTTTTGATCATCGCCTGATCGATCAATCCACTGCGGAAATCGTTGAAACTGCTAAGCGCACTGGCGCGCAGGTTCGCGGTCCTATCCCGCTGCCGACTCGCAAAGAGCGTTTCACCGTTCTGATCTCCCCGCACGTCAACAAAGACGCGCGTGATCAGTACGAGATCCGCACTCACAAGCGTCTGGTAGACATCGTTGAGCCGACTGACAAGACCGTAGACGCTCTGATGCGTCTGGATCTGGCAGCTGGTGTAGACGTCCAGATCAGCCTGGGTTAATTACGGAAAGAGGTTGATAACAATGACAATCGGTCTTGTAGGTCGCAAAGTGGGTATGACTCGCATCTTCACTGAAGATGGCGTTTCTATCCCCGTGACTGTTATCGAAGTTGAAGCTAACCGTGTAACTCAGGTCAAATCTGTAGAAACCGACGGCTACAACGCTATTCAGGTTACCACTGGCTCCAAGAAAGCTAGCCGCGTAACCAAGCCGGAAGCTGGCCACTTCGCCAAAGCTGGTGTAGAAGCCGGTCGCGGTCTGTGGGAATTCCGCCTGAACAACGGTGAAACTTTCACTGTTGGTAGCGAGCTGAAAGTAGATCTTCTCGCTGACGTTAAGCTGGTAGACGTTACCGGCACATCCAAGGGTAAAGGTTTTGCCGGTACTGTTAAGCGCTGGAACTTCCGCACCCAGGATATGACCCACGGTAACTCTCTGTCCCACCGTGTACCTGGCTCCATCGGTCAAAACCAGACCCCGGGCCGTGTATTCAAGGGCAAAAAGATGGCTGGTCACATGGGTGCTGAGCGTGTAACGACTCAGAACCTGGAACTGGTTCGTGTTGACGCTGAACGCAACCTGCTGCTCATCAAAGGCGCAGTACCGGGTGCAACCAACGGCAACGTGATCGTTAAACCTGCCGTCAAAGCGTAACGTCTGAGGAGATAGTAATGGAATTGGTAATGAAAGACGCCAAGAGCGCTCTTGAAGTTTCCGAGACTACCTTCGGGCGCGAATTCAACGAAGCTCTGGTTCACCAGGTTGTCGTTGCTTATGCCGCTGGTGCCCGTCAGGGTACTCGTGCGCAGCTGACTCGCTCTGAAGTGTCTGGTGGCGGCAAAAAGCCGTGGCGTCAGAAGGGTACTGGTCGTGCCCGTGCTGGCTCCATCCGTTCGCCCATTTGGCGTTCCGGTGGTGTGACTTTTGCTGCTAAGCCGCAAGATCACAGCCAGAAAGTAAACAAGAAGATGTACCGCGGCGCTATCCGTAGCATCCTGTCCGAGCTGGTACGTCAAGAGCGCCTGATCGTTGTTGAGAAGTTCGGCATCGAAGCTCCGAAAACCAAAGAACTGATCGCCAAGCTGAAAGAAATGGAACTGTCTGACGTTCTGATCGTGACTGCTGAAGTCGATGAGAACCTGTTCCTGGCTGCTCGTAACCTGTACAAAGTTGACGTGCGTGATGTTGCCGGTATCGACCCGGTCAGCCTGATCGCTTTCGACAAGGTTCTGATGACTGCTGACGCAGTTAAGCAAATCGAGGAGATGCTGGCATGATCCGTGAAGAGCGTCTGCTGAAAGTTCTGAAGGCTCCGCACATCTCTGAAAAGAGCACCATGGTCGCAGAAAAGCAGAACACTATCGTGTTCAAAGTTGCTGTTGATGCCACCAAGGCGGAAGTCAAAGCTGCAGTTGCGAAACTGTTCGAGGTCGAAGTTGAGACCGTCCGTACCCTGAATATGAAGGGTAAGACCAAGCGCGCAGGTGCACGCGTAGGCCGTCGTTCCGATTGGAAAAAGGCTTATGTGACCCTGAAAGCTGGTCAGGACATCGACTTCATGGGCGCAGCCGAGTAAGAGGAGTTCTGAAAAATGGCAATCGTTAAGTGCAAGCCTACTTCTCCGGGCCGCCGCCACGTCGTCAAGATCGTCAACCAAGACCTGTACAAGGGCAAGCCCTTTGCAGCTCTGCTGGACAAGAAAGACAAGTCCGGTGGTCGTAACAACAACGGCCGCATCACCACCCGTCACATCGGCGGTGGTCACAAGCAACACTACCGTATCGTCGACTTCAAGCGCGACAAAGACGGTATCCCGGCTAAAGTAGAGCGCCTGGAATACGATCCGAACCGTACCGCAAACATCGCCCTGGTGCTGTATGCAGACGGTGAGCGTCGTTACATCCTGGCTCCGAAAGGCCTGAAAGCTGGTGATGCAATCGCTTCTGGTGCTGATGCCGCAATCAAGGTAGGTAACACCCTGCCGATGCGCAACATCCCGGTCGGTTCTACCGTTCACGCTGTTGAGATGAAGCCTGGTAAAGGTGCCCAGCTGGCTCGTTCCGCTGGTACTTTCATCCAGATCCTGGCTCGTGAAGGTAACTATGTAACTCTGCGTCTGCGTTCCGGCGAAGTACGTAAAGTTCTGGCCGAGTGCCGCGCCACCATCGGTGAAGTTGGTAACTCCGAGCACATGCTGCGTCAACTGGGTAAAGCCGGTGCAAACCGCTGGCGTGGTATTCGTCCGACCGTTCGCGGTATGGCGATGAACCCGGTAGACCACCCGCACGGTGGTGGTGAGGGTCGTAACAAGGGCATGCAGCCTGTGTCCCCATGGGGCCAGAAGGCTAAAGGCTTCAAGACCCGTAAGAACAAGCGTACCGACAAGTACATCGTACGTCGTCGTAACAAGTAATTGTTAACATAGAGGAATCACCATGCCACGTTCTCTCAAGAAGGGTCCATTTATCGACCTGCACTTGCTGAAGAAGGTAGAGAAAGCGGTGGAAAGCGGGGATAAAAAGCCGGTTAAGACCTGGTCCCGTCGTTCAATGATCATCCCGAACATGATCGGTTTGACCATCGCTGTCCATAATGGTCGTCAGCACGTTCCGGTTTTCGTTACCGAAGAAATGATCGGTCACAAACTGGGTGAATTCGCACCTACTCGTACTTATCGCGGCCATGCTGCTGATAAGAAGGCTAAGAAGCGCTAAGGGATAAATGATGGAAGCTATCGCTAAACACCGTTATGCCCGTACTTCTGCCCAGAAAGCTCGTCTGGTAGCCGATCAAGTACGTGGTCTGTCCGTAGACAAGGCTCTGAACATCCTGACCTTCAGCCCGAAAAAGGCTGCAGTTCTGGTGAAGAAAGTGCTGGAATCTGCCATTGCAAACGCTGAGCACAACGAAGGCGCCGACATCGACGCCCTGCGTGTTGCTACTATCATGGTCGACGAAGGTCCCTCCATGAAGCGCATCCGTCCTCGTGCCAAAGGTCGCGCGGATCGTATCCTCAAGCGTACCGCTCACATCACCGTAGTGGTATCCGACGCTAAGGCTGGGAGATAAGCAATGGGTCAGAAAGTACATCCTAATGGCATTCGCCTGGGTATTACCAAGCCTTGGAATTCTACCTGGTTCGCGAACACCAAAGACTTCGCTGACAACCTGTACAGCGATTTTCAAGTACGCCAGTTCCTGACCAAGGAACTGAAAAACGCGTCCTTGTCCAAGATCACCATCGAGCGTCCGGCCAAGAGCATCCGTGTGACCATTCACACCGCTCGTCCGGGTGTTGTGATCGGTAAGAAAGGCGAAGACGTTGAAAAACTGCGCAAAGCTGTAGCCACTATTGCTGGCGTGCCTGCTCAGATCAACATTTCCGAAGTCCGCAAGCCGGAGCTGGATGGCAAACTGGTTGCCGACAGCATCACTTCCCAGCTGGAGCGTCGCGTAATGTTCCGTCGTGCTATGAAGCGCGCCGTACAAAACGCCATGCGCCTGGGTGCCAAGGGCATCAAGGTGGAAGTTTCCGGTCGTCTGGGCGGCGCTGAAATCGCGCGTACCGAATGGTACCGTGAAGGTCGTGTGCCTCTGCACACCCTGCGTGCCGACATCGACTACGCAACTTCTGAAGCCCACACCACTTACGGTGTGATCGGCGTTAAAGTTTGGATCTTCAAGGGCGAAGTTCTGGGCGGTCTGGCTGCTGTCAACGCTGCCGCTGCTCAAGAGCAAGCTCCTGCGAAGCCCAAGCGTGACAACAAGCGCCGCGCTGCCAAGTAAGGAGATTCGGTAAATGTTGCAACCAAAGCGTACTAAATTCCGCAAGACCCACAAGGGTCGTAACCGCGGTCTGGCCAACTCTGGTAACGAAGTATCCTTCGGTACCTTTGGCCTGAAGGCGACATCCCGTGGCCAGCTGACTGCTCGTCAAATCGAAGCAGCCCGTCGTGCCATGACCCGTCACGTTAAGCGTCAGGGTAAGATCTGGATCCGTGTGTTCCCGGACAAGCCGATTACCGAAAAGCCCCTCGAAGTTCGTATGGGTAAAGGTAAGGGTAACGTGGAATACTGGGTTTGCCCGATCCAGCCTGGCAAGGTTCTGTACGAGATGGACGGTGTACCTGAGGCTCTGGCGCGTGAAGCGTTCGCCCTGGCCGCAGCCAAGCTGTCTGTTCAGACCACTTTCGTAATTAAGACGGTGATGTGATGAAAGCCCAAGATCTGCGTCAAAAGAGCGTCGAAGAACTGAACCAGGAGCTGCTGGGCCTGCTGCGCGAGCAATTCAACATGCGCATGCAAGCTTCCACCGGCCAGCTGGCTCAGACTCACACTCTGAAACAAGTGCGTCGTGACGTCGCACGTATCAAGACTGTACTGACTGAGAAGGCAGGTGCGTAATGACTGATAAAATCCGTACTCTGCAGGGTCGTGTAATCAGCGACAAGATGGACAAGTCCATCACTGTTGCCATCGAGCGCAAGGTAAAGCACCCGATCTACGGTAAGATCATCAAGCGCACTACCAAGCTGCACGTGCATGACGAAAACAACGAATGCAAAGCTGGCGACCTCGTGGAAATCCGCGAATGCCGCCCGCTGTCCAAGACCAAGTCCTGGACCCTGGTTGCCGTTGTAGAAAAGGCCTAATCGGTACTTTGTAGTCTAAACGGCCCCTTGACGGGGCCGTTTGTTTTTTAGGCTACCTTTTCTAAAAATCCTGTGTTATAGTTTCGCGCCTTTTGAAGGCAGCCAGATCCCGAGAGGGATAAGAAGTAAACAAAGCGGAGCACTAAGATGATCCAGATGCAAAGTATGCTGGGTGTTGCCGACAACTCCGGCGCTCGCAGTGTAATGTGTATTAAGGTTCTGGGTGGTTCGCACCGCCGTTACGCCGGCATCGGCGACATCATCAAGGTTTCCATCAAGGAAGCCATTCCTCGCGGTAAAGTGAAGAAAGGTGATGTGTATAACGCGGTGGTCGTACGCACCCGTAAAGGCGTTCGTCGTCCGGACGGCTCTGTCATCCGTTTCGACAACAATGCGGCTGTGTTGCTTAACAACAACCAGCAGCCGATCGGTACTCGTATTTTTGGCCCGGTGACCCGTGAACTGCGTAATGAGAAGTTCATGAAGATTGTGTCCCTGGCACCCGAAGTACTGTAAGGAGTCGAACGATGGCAGCTAAAATCCGTCGCGAAGACGAAGTGATTGTTCTTACCGGCAAAGACAAGGGCAAGCGTGGCAAAGTCACTCAAGTTCTGATTGCTAAAGGTAAGGTAATCGTGGAAGGCATCAACCAGGTGAAGAAACACCAGAAGCCGGTACCCGCACTGGGTCAGGCTGGCGGTATCGTCACCAAAGAAGCCCCCATCGATGTATCTAACGTAGCGCTGTTCAACTCTGCCACTGGCAAAGCTGACCGCGTTGGTTTCCGGATTGAAGACGGCAAGAAAGTTCGTTTCTTCAAATCCACCGGCGAACTTGTGAAGTAATTGGAGTTTAACGATGGCGAAACTGCATGATTACTACAAATCAGATGTAGTAAATGAACTGACCAAGCAGTTCGGTTACAAGACTATCATGCAAGTCCCTCGGATCGAGAAAATCACCCTGAACATGGGTGTTGGTGAAGCGATCTCTGACAAGAAATTGCTGGAAAATGCTGCTGCCGATATGGCTGCCATTTCCGGTCAGAAGCCGCTGATCACCAAAGCTCGCAAATCTGTTGCGGGCTTCAAGATTCGTGAAGGCTACCCGATAGGTTGTAAAGTAACCCTGCGTGGCGAGCGTATGTGGGAGTTCCTGGAACGGCTGATTTGCATCTCCGTACCGCGTATCCGTGACTTCCGTGGCCTGAACGCTAAAGCGTTCGACGGTCGTGGTAACTACTCCATGGGCGTGCGTGAGCAAATCATCTTCCCGGAAATCGACTATGACAAGGTCGATCGCGTTCGTGGTCTGGATATCACCATCACCACTTCCGCGAATACCGATGAAGAAGGCCGTGCTCTGCTGGCTGCCTTTAACTTCCCATTCCGCAAGTAAGGTTAGGGTTATGGCTAAAACATCCATGAAAGCACGTGAAGTAAAGCGTGCGAAGCTGGTAGCCAAGTACGCGACCAAGCGTGCCGAGCTCAAAGCTATCATCGTTGATATGAACGCTTCTGAAGAAGCGCGTTGGGATGCTGTTCTGCAACTGCAACAGCTGCCCCGTGATTCCAGTCCGTCCCGTCAGCGTAACCGTTGCAACATTACTGGTCGTCCGCACGGTTTCCTGCGTAAGTTTGGTCTGTCCCGCATCAAGGTGCGTGAGCATGCCATGAAGGGCGAAATTCCGGGCCTGAAAAAGGCCTCTTGGTAAAGAATCTCGGGAGTTAGACTATGAGCATGCAAGATCCGATCGCGGATATGCTGACCCGCATCCGTAACGGTCAGGCGGCGAGCAAAGTTGCGGTTTCCATGCCTTCTTCCAAGCTGAAAGTGGCTATTGCCAAAGTGCTGAAAGAAGAAGGTTACATCGCTGGCTACTCCGTAGCTGGTGACGTGAAACCGGAACTGGAAATTGAACTGAAATATTTCCAGGGCAAGCCGGTTGTAGAACTGATCCAACGCGTGAGCCGTCCCGGCCTGCGTATTTACAAGCGCACTACTGATCTGCCGAAAGTTATGGGCGGTCTCGGTGTTGCTATCGTGTCCACGTCTAAAGGTGTGATGACTGACCGTGCTGCCCGTAAAGCAAGCATGGGCGGTGAGATCATCTGCTACGTCGCTTAATAGGAGGTAGGAAATGTCTCGTGTTGCTAAGGCACCCGTCACTATTCCTGCTGGCGTAGAGGTGACTCTGAACGGCCAGGAACTGTCCATCAAAGGTGGTAAAGGTTCCCTGGTTCGCTCTATTCACGCCGGTGTAGAAGTGACCAAAGAAGACAATGTACTGAAGTTCGCCCCGCGCGACGGCATCGCTGGTGCTGACGCTCAGGCCGGTACTGCCCGTGCATTGGTCAACAACATGGTAATCGGTGTTACCCAAGGCTTCGAGCGCAAGCTGCAGCTGGTTGGTGTAGGTTATAAAGCCTCCATCAAGGGCAATGCTGTTGCGCTGGCTCTGGGCTTCTCTCACCCGGTAGAGCATGCGCTGCCGGCTGGTGTGACCGCTGAGTGCCCGACTGCCACAGAAATCGTTCTGCGTGGTGTCGACAAGCAGCTGGTTGGCCAAGTCGCCGCCGATATCCGTGCTTACCGCGCTCCGGAGCCCTACAAGGGCAAGGGTGTACGCTATGCCAACGAGCAAGTGCGTACTAAAGAAGCTAAGAAGAAGTAAGGTAACACTATGGACAAGAAAGCAGCTCGTCTCCGTCGTGCTACTCGTGCTCGGAAAAAGATGCAGGAACTGGGAGCTACCCGTCTGGTTGTTCACCGTACCCCGCGTCACATCTATGCGCAGGTTATTGCAGCCAACGGTTCCGAAGTTCTGGCCTCTGCTTCCACAGTAGAGAAGGCCATCAGTGAAGCTCTGAAATACACCGGTAACGCAGATGCTGCTACCGCTGTAGGTAAGGCTATCGCCGAGCGTGCCATTGCCAAAGGCGTTCAGAACGTATCTTTCGATCGTTCCGGTTTCAAGTATCACGGTCGCATCGCTGCTCTGGCAGCTGCTGCACGTGACGCTGGTCTTCAGTTCTAAGCTAGGAGTCGAAGATGGCTAAAGTCGAATCTCAAGCCGGCGAACTGCAAGAAAAGCTGATTGCAGTAAACCGTGTTTCGAAAACTGTTAAAGGTGGTCGTATCATGTCCTTCACCGCGCTGACCGTGGTGGGTGATGGTAACGGCCGTGTAGGTTACGGTTACGGTAAAGCCCGTGAAGTTCCGGCCGCTATTCAAAAAGCGATGGAACAGGCTAAGCGTAACCTGAACAAGGTTGAGCTGAACAACGGCACCCTGCACCACCCGGTGAAAGGTGTTCACTCCGGTTCCACCGTGTTCATGAAGCCGGCCTCTCAAGGTACTGGTATCATCGCAGGCGGCGCTATGCGTGCCGTTCTGGAAGTTGCTGGTATCCACAACGTGCTGGCTAAGACCTACGGTTCCACCAACCCAATCAACGTTGTTCGCGCCACTGTAGACGCTCTGGTTCAGGGTCAATCCCCGGAACAGATCGCTGCCAAGCGTGGTCTGCGCGTTGAAGAAATTCTGGGGTAATGCGACATGGCTAACACTGTAAAAGTAACTCAAACTCGCAGCTCTATCGGCCGTCTGCCAAAGCACAAGGCGACTCTGCGTGGTCTGGGTCTGCGTCGCATTGGTCACACCGTTGAGCTGGAAGATACTCCCTGCGTACGCGGCATGATCAACCAGGTTTATTACATGGTTAAGGTGGAGGGCTAAGCATGCGTCTGAATACTCTGTCTCCGGCCGCTGGTTCCAAGCGCGTTAAGCACCGTCCGGGCCGTGGTATCGGTTCTGGTCTGGGCAAGACCGGTGGTCGTGGTGTTAAAGGTCAAACCTCTCGTTCCGGTGGCGGCAAAGTCCGCAACGGTTTCGAAGGCGGCCAGATGCCTTTGAAAATCCGTCTGCCGAAGTTCGGTTTCTTCTCTCGCAAATCTTTGGTTTCTGCCGAAGTGCGCCTGAACGAAATCGCCCTGGTAGAAGGTGATGTGGTCGACGTGAGCACTCTGAAGCAAGCCGGTGTTATTACCAAAAACATCGTGTTCGCTAAAGTTGTTCTGTCTGGCAACATTGACCGTGCTGTGACCGTTCGTGGTCTGTCCGTCACCAAGGGTGCACGTGCAGCCATCGAGGCCGCTGGCGGTAAAATCGAGGAATAATCAGTACAATGGCTAAGAAACCAGGATTGGATGTTAAAGCACAGGGTGGTCTGAGTGAACTGAAGAGCCGTCTGCTCTTCGTTCTCGGGGCGATTATCGTTTTCCGTGCAGGCTCTTATGTGCCGATTCCTGGTATTGACGCCGCCGTACTGGCCGAGTTGTTCCAACAACAGAAGGGCACCATCATTGAGATGTTCAACATGTTCAGTGGTGGTGCACTCTCGCGTGCTTCTATTCTTGCGCTGGGGATCATGCCGTACATTTCGGCCTCGATCATTATCCAGCTGCTGACTGTGGTTCACCCCGCTCTTGCTGAACTCAAGAAAGAAGGTGAATCCGGCCGTCGCAAGATTAGCCAATATACCCGTTGGGGCACGCTGGTTTTGGGAACTTTCCAGGCCATTGGTATTGCAACCGGTCTGCCGAATATGATGCAGGGACTCGTGACTCATCCGGGTTTGGGCTTCTATTTCACAGCCGTTGTGAGTCTGGTCACCGGTACCATGTTCTTGATGTGGTTGGGTGAGCAGATTACCGAGCGTGGGATTGGTAATGGTATCTCGTTGATTATCTTCACAGGTATCGTTGCTGGTCTGCCTCATGCCATTGGCGCTACGGCCGAACAGGCACGTCAAGGGGAATTGCACATCCTGCTGTTGTTGTTGCTGGGCTTGATTGTTTTCGCAGTGACTTACTTTGTGGTGTTCGTGGAGCGTGGTCAGCGTCGTATCGTCGTTAACTATGCCAAGCGTCAACAAGGCCGCCAGGTATTCGCAGCGCAAAGCACACACCTGCCGTTGAAAGTAAATATGGCCGGTGTGATTCCTGCGATTTTCGCATCCAGCATCATCCTCTTCCCGGGGACCATTACCTCTTGGTTTGGTCAGGGCGAGGGCAAGGTCGCCGATATCCTGCAACAGGTCTCTATGGTCCTGCAGCCGGGTCAGCCCTTGTATGAGATGCTCTATGCAGCAGCCATTATCTTCTTCTGCTTCTTCTATACCGCGCTGGTGTTCAACCCCCGCGAGACAGCAGATAACCTGAAGAAGAGTGGAGCCTTTATCCCGGGGATCCGCCCGGGCGAGCAGACAGCACGTTATATCGATAAGGTTATGACCCGCCTGACATTGGCAGGTGCGCTCTATATAACCTTTATCTGTCTGGTACCCCAGTTCCTGATGACTGCCTGGAACGTTCAGTTCTATTTCGGTGGCACCTCGCTGCTGATTATTGTGGTAGTTATCATGGACTTCATGGCTCAGGTTCAGACCCATATGATGTCTCATCAATATGGCGATGTCCTGAGGAAGGCCAACCTGAAGGGCTACGGCCGCTAAAGGTCGGCGTAGTTACGGAGTTAAGCAATGAAAGTTCGTGCTTCCGTTAAGGCAATCTGCCGTAACTGCAAAATCATCAAGCGTCACGGTGTGGTGCGTGTGATTTGCAGCGAGCCAAAGCATAAACAGCGCCAAGGCTAATTTTTTACGGTTAGTACTTGCAACAAATAGTTGTGCTGGCTAATATAGCCAGCCAACTTTTGTTGTGTATTGGTTGACCGCCACGTATCCGCTCACGGGCTTTGTGGTGGTCGTAATCTACTATATGTAGGAGTGAATAGTGGCCCGTATCGCTGGCATTAACATTCCTGACCATAAGCATGCAGTCATCGCTTTGACTGCTATTTATGGCGTCGGTCGTACCCGCTCCAAGGCCATTTGTGCTGCAGCCGGTATCGCTGAGAATGTGAAAATTAAAGACCTGGACGAAGCTCAGATCGAGAGTCTGCGTGAACAAGTAGGTAAATTCACCGTTGAAGGTGACCTGCGTCGTCAGATTTCCATGAACATCAAGCGATTGATGGATCTGGGTTGCTACCGTGGTTTGCGTCACCGTCGTAGCCTGCCTGTTCGTGGTCAACGTACCAAGACCAACGCTCGTACCCGTAAGGGTCCGCGCAAGGCTATCAAGAAGTAACGGGAAGGTAGAAAATGGCTAAAACTCCGACTCGTGCTCGCAAGCGCGTTAAAAAGCAAGTGAGCGACGGTATTGCGCACGTTCATGCATCTTTCAACAACACAATCGTGACCATTACTGACCGTCAGGGCAACGCTCTGTCTTGGGCTACTTCTGGTGGTTCCGGTTTCCGTGGTTCTCGTAAGTCCACCCCGTTCGCTGCTCAGGTAGCTGCCGAGCGCGCTGGTGAGATGGCCAAAGAATATGGCGTGAAGAACCTGGAAGTCATGGTTAAAGGTCCGGGTCCCGGTCGTGAGTCTTCCATCCGCGCTCTGAACGCGGCTGGTTTCCGCATCACTAACATTACTGATGTGACTCCGATCCCGCACAACGGTTGTCGTCCTCCCAAGAAGCGCCGCGTGTAACGCTGTAGCTACTTGGTCTAGGATTGTTGGAGAAAGAAGATGGCAAGATATATCGGTCCTAAGCTTAAGCTTAGCCGTCGTGAGGGCACCGACCTCTTCCTGAAGTCTGGTGTTCGTGCGATTGATTCTAAGTGCAAGATTGACACCGTTCCTGGTCAACACGGTGCGCGTAAAGCGCGTCTGTCTGACTACGGTGTTCAGCTGCGCGAGAAACAAAAAGTTCGTCGTATCTACGGCGTATTGGAAAAACAGTTCCGCAACTACTACCGCGACGCTGCCCGTCAAAAGGGTAACACCGGTGAAAACCTGTTGCAGCTGCTGGAAGGTCGTCTGGACAACGTCGTCTACCGCATGGGCTTCGGTGCTACCCGCGCTGAATCTCGTCAGCTGGTGAGCCACAAGGCCATCATGGTAAACGGTCGCGTTGTGAACATTCCTTCTTTCCAGGTTTCCCCTGAGGACGTGATCTGCGTTCGTGAGAAGGCTAAGAAGCAAGCGCGTATCAAAGCGGCCCTTGAGGTTGCTGGTCAGCGCGAGAAGCCGACTTGGGTAGAGGTTGATGCCGCTAAAATGGAAGGTGCTTTCAAGCGTCTGCCAGAGCGTTCCGACCTGTCTGCCGACATTAACGAACAGCTGATCGTCGAGCTTTACTCCAAGTAAAGCTAGCTTCTAAAGAGAGGACACAATGCTGGGTTCTGTAACAGATTTTCTTAAACCGCGGCTAGTTGACATCGAGCAAGTTAGCCCGACTCATGCGAAAGTGACTCTTGAGCCACTCGAGCGTGGCTTTGGTCACACGCTGGGCAACGCCCTGCGTCGTATTTTGCTGTCTTCTATGCCCGGTTGTGCAGTTACTGAAGTCGAAATTGACGGTGTACTGCATGAGTACAGCAGCAAAGAAGGTGTACAGGAAGACATTCTTGAAATCCTGCTCAACCTGAAAGGTATCGCTGTGAAGCTGGAAGGCAAGGACGAGGTAACTCTGTCCCTGACCAAGTCTGGAACAGGCCCCGTTACCGCTGGTGATATCACTCACGGTGATGAAGTCGAGATCGTAAACCCGGAGCACGTAATCTGCCACCTGACTGGTGCCAATGCTGAAATCAGCATGCGCCTGAAAGTTCAGCGTGGTCGTGGTTATGTGCCTGCTTCTGCTCGTGTTCACAACGATGATGAAGAGCGTCCTATCGGTCGCCTGCTGCTGGACTCCGCGTTCAGCCCCATCGTTCGTATTGCCTACAATGTTGAGGCAGCACGGGTTGAACAGCGTACCGACTTGGACAAGCTGGTCATCGACATGGAGACCAATGGTACCCTGGATCCTGAAGAAGCCATCCGTCGTTCTGCCACTATTCTGGCCGAGCAACTGGAAGCCTTCGTGGATCTGCGCGATGTCAGCGTGCCCGAGAAGAAAGAAGAGAAACCCGAGTTTGATCCGATTCTGCTGCGTCCTGTCGATGATTTGGAGCTGACAGTTCGTTCTGCGAACTGTCTGAAGGCAGAAGCTATCCACTATATTGGTGATCTGGTACAGCGTACCGAAGTTGAGTTGCTGAAGACTCCTAACCTCGGTAAGAAGTCCCTGACTGAGATCAAGGACGTGTTGGCCTCCCGTGGTCTGTCTCTTGGCATGCGCCTTGAGAACTGGCCGCCCGCCAGCATCGCTGACGAGTAATCCAGATTACGGGTTTCACAGATTTAGTTAGAAGGATAAGGTCATGCGCCATCGTTTGAGTGGTCGTCAACTGAACCGGAACAGCAGCCATCGTCAGGCTATGTTCCGCAACATGGCCAGCTCCCTGGTTCGTCATGAGATCATCAAGACGACTCTGCCTAAGGCAAAAGAGCTGCGTCGTGTAGTTGAACCGCTGATCACCCTTGCCAAGACTGATAGCGTTGCTAATCGTCGCCTGGCATTTGCCCGTACTCGCGATAACGCGATCGTGGCTAAGCTGTTCAATGAACTGGGCCCGCGCTACCTGGAGCGCGCCGGCGGTTATACTCGCATTCTGAAATGCGGTTTCCGTGCTGGCGATAACGCCCCTATGGCTTACATTGAGCTGGTAGACCGCCCGGCCGCTGCTGAAGCAGCTGCTGAGTGATAAAAGAAAAAGCCGGGCTTGTCCCGGCTTTTCTTTTAGTTGATTCTGATACTGCCTCAACTGCCTCAACTGCCTCAACTGCCTCAACTGCCTCAACTGCCTCAACTGCCTCAACTGCCTCAACTGCCTCAACTGCCTCAACTGCCTCAACTGCCTCAACTGCCTCAACTGCCTCAACTGCCTCAACTGCCTCAACTGCCTCAACTGCCTCAACTGCCTCAACCTGGTTCCGGGACCGGTCAAGGTCTACAGCTTTATATGTGATGTCTATTAGCGCACGACATCCAGTTAGGTAGATATGAAGATCTTTGCTTCTTGTTACGCAAGAAGGGCGCTGAGATAGGTCAATCTCATCATTTCTGTGGATAAGTTTGTATAAAAGCTGTGCTTGGATATGAATAACTAAAAAAGTGCAGTTTTTTGCAATTTTATTGCAGGGGAGGGGTTGCCAGAACGAATTCACTCCCTATAATGCGCCTCCATCGACACGGCAAGCGGCAACGCAAACAAGCCGGTCGGTAACCTCGAAAAGCCTTTGCAAATAAGGCTTGACTCGAGAAGGCGGTTGAGTAGAATGCCACTCCCGCAGCAGCCAAAAGCTGCGTCGCTCTTTAACAATTTGAATCAAGCAATC
>NZ_JBFODH010000027.1:0-59448 GCF_040908225.1 Aeromonas sp. R5-3
GCGGCTCAATGAATTGCTGAATTAACTGCTGCAACTTAAAAGTTGCTTTGGTCACTTCATCAGACATTGAAAATCAAAAATTGTTTTTGATGCTCGATGCTGTGAGTGCCCACACAGATTGCTTGATTCAAATTGTTAAAGAGCGACGCAGCTTTTGGCTGCTGCGGGAGTGGCATTCTACTCAACCGCCTTCTCGAGTCAATCCTTATTTGCAAAGGCTTTTCGAGGCTATCGACTCGGCTGTTTGCGTTGCCGCTTGCCGTGTCGATGGAGGCGCATTATAGAGATCTAGATCACGCTTGCAAGCGACAATTCGCATTAAATTCGAAGAAATCGCTCAACCGCTCAACAATCAATCAAGGCGTCGCTTAATCCAGCAATTTCCTCGCCCGTAGTCAACGCCATCTATCTTCAATCATGCAGGACAAGAGCCGGATCAACAGCAGGATGAAATGGCTGCCACCATCGCCATATCCATGGTGATCACGCTCACGCCTTCGGGTAACATAGCGCCCCTTTGCGATTCACACACTCTTGGGCTTTGGAGAGTTTAATGCCTTTTGCACTTGGCCAGCGTTGGATTAGTGATACAGAGACGGATCTGGGGTTGGGAACTGTCGTTGCTGTTGAAGGACGCATGGTTACCCTGTTGTTTCCGGCTACCGGTGAAAACCGCATGTATGCCAAAGAAGAGGCGCCGGTGACCCGGGTCAGCTTCAATGTGGGCGATCAGATAACCAGTCACGAAGACTGGACCATGATGGTCGATGAAGTGCAGGAGAAAGATGGCCTGCTTATATATGTAGGTGTTCGCACCGACAATGATGAGCCGGTTGCCCTCAAGGAAGTGTTTCTCAACAACTTCATCAAGTTCAACAAGCCACAGGATCGCCTGTTCGCCGGCCAGATCGACCGGATGTCCCGCTTTACCCTGCGCTACGAAGCGCTGGTCAACCAGCACAAGCGTCGTCGCAATCCGACCCGCGGTCTGGCCGGTGGCCGGGTCAGCCTGATCCCGCACCAACTCTATATCGCCCATGAAGTAGGCCACCGTTATGCCCCGCGCGTACTGCTGGCCGACGAGGTGGGCCTCGGCAAGACCATTGAAGCGGGCATGATCATTCATCAGCAACTGCTCTCCGGCCGCGCCCATCGCGTGTTGATCCTGCTGCCCGAAACGCTCCAGCACCAGTGGCTGGTCGAAATGCTGCGCCGCTTCAACCTGCACTTCTCCCTGTTTGACGAGGAGCGCTGCATCGAGGCCTTTGCCGATGCGGAAAACCCCTTCGAAACCGAACAGCTGGTGATCTGCAGCCTCGATTTCCTGCGCAAGAAACGCCGCCGCTTCGAGCAGTTGCTGGAAGCCGAATGGGATCTGCTGGTCGTCGACGAGGCACATCACCTGGAGTGGAGCGAGGAGGCGCCGAGCCGTGCCTATGAAATGGTGGAAGCGCTGGCCGAACAGGTGCCAGGCGTGCTGCTGCTGACCGCGACTCCGGACCAGCTGGGCCACCAGAGCCACTTTGCCCGTCTGCGCCTGCTCGACCCCGAGCGCTTCTACGACTACGAGGCCTTCCTCGCCGAGGAGCAAGCCTATGGCCAAGTCGCCAGTGCCGCCCAGGAGTTGCTGGATGGTGAGGCCCTGAGCGAAGCAGCCAAACAGACCCTGGCAGGCCAGCTGGATGGTCTGGATCTCACTGATGCGGCCGCCCGTCAGCAGGCAGTCGCCAAGCTGCTGGATCAGCACGGCACCGGCCGCGTGCTGTTTCGCAACAGCCGCGCCAACATTCAGGGCTTCCCCGAGCGTCATCTCAACGTCTACCCCATGCCGTTGCCGGAGCAGTACAAGACCGCCATCAAGGTGATGGGCATGATGGGTGGCAACGGCGGCGATCTGCAGACCCGTGCCCTGCGCTACCTCTATCCCGAGAAGATCTTCCAGCAGTTTGAAGGCGACAACGCCAGCTGGACCCAGTTTGACCCGCGCGTCGACTGGCTGCTTGAGTTGCTGATCTCTGCCCGTCAGCAGAAGATACTGGTGATCTGCTCCGAAGCGGCCACCGCCATCGCGCTGGAAGAGGCCGTGCGTACCCGCGAGGGGATCCGCGCAGCCGTCTTCCACGAGGGGATGTCCATCCTCGAGCGGGACAAGGCGTCCGCCTATTTCGCTCAAGCTGAGGGGGGCGCCCAGGTGCTGCTCTGCTCCGAGATCGGTTCCGAGGGTCGCAACTTCCAGTTTGCCAGCCATCTGGTGCTGTTCGATCTGCCCCTCAACCCGGATCTGCTGGAGCAACGTATCGGCCGTCTCGATCGCATCGGCCAGCAGAACACTGTCGAGATCCACGTTCCCTATCTGGAGGGCACCTCCCAGCGCACCCTGCAGCTCTGGTATCACGATGGCCTCGATGCGTTCGAGCAGACCTGCCCGACCGCCCGCCCGGTGTTTGAAGCGGTGCGTGACGAGCTGTTCGAGCTGCTGGCAGCCAACACTGGTGAGCAGGCGCCCCTCGAAGCACTGCTGACCCGCACCCGCGAGTTGCACGAGCCCCTCAAGGCCAAACTGGAAAAGGGCCGCGATCGTCTGCTGGAGATCCACTCCAGCGGTGGCGAAGCCGCCCAGCAGCTGGTCGAGAAGCTGGCCGCCGAAGATGACGACACCGGCATGATCTCCTTCGCCCTCAAGATGTTCGACGAGATCGGCGTCAATCAGGATGATCGCGGCGAGAACGCGCTGGTGCTGATGCCGGGCGATCACATGCTGGTACCGAGCTTCCCGGGGCTGCCGCAAGACGGCATGACCATCACCTTCGATCGCACCACCGCCCTGTCGCGGGACGACATGTCGTTCCTCTCCTGGGATCACCCCATGATGCGCGGCGGTATCGACCTGATCCTCGGCTCCGAGATCGGTGCCACCTCGGTGGCTCTGCTCAAGAACAAGGCGTTGCCGGTCGGTTCCATCCTGCTGGAGCTGATCTTCGTCGCCGAGTCTGCGGCCCATCCCCAGCTCTACCGCTTCATGCCGCCGACCCCGATCCGGCTGCTGATGGACAAGAACGGCAACAACCTGGGCGAGAAGGTGGCTTTCGATGCCTTCAACCGCCAGCTGACGCCGGTCAACCGCCACCTGGGCAGCAAGCTGGTCACCGCTTCCCAGCCGGTGATCCACGGTCTGATTGGCCAGGGTCAGGCGATTGCCGAAGGACTGAAGGCAAATATTGTCGACCAGGCCCGTACTCAGATGGCGCAAACTCTGCAGCAGGATCTCGATCGTCTGGAGGCGCTCAAGGCAGTCAACCCGAACGTGCGCGACAGCGAACTGGATTATCTGCGCAATCTGCAGGCAGAATTGCACCACCTGATCGACCAGACCCAACTCAAGCTGGATGCCATCCGCTTTATCGTGGTCACCCATAACTGATAAAACGGTGAAGGCATCGTCTGGTTGATAACGACCAGACCCAACGCGAGTTGGATGCCATGCACTTTTTATCGTGGTTACCCATAACTGATAAAACGGTGAAAGCATCGTCTGGTTTATAACGACCAGACCCAACGCGAGTTGGATGCCATGCACTTTTTATCGTGGTTACCCATAACTGATACAACGGTGCAGGCATCGTCTGGTTGATAACAACCAGACCCAACGCGAGTTGGCTGCCATGCACTTTTATCGTGGTAATCCAAAACTGATGGGGGCTTGCCCCCGCTTTGACCAAAGATGCGAGACGCTATGTTTGTATACTCACCGCCCCTGGAACCCTGGCTCGATATCCTGTTCAAGGACAAGGACATCATGGTGGTCAACAAGCCCACTGGCCTGCTGAGCGTCCCCGGGCGCGGCCCCGAGAATGAAGACAGCGTGCTCTATCGGGTGAAACAACAGCACCCCAAGGCGGCGGCAGCCCATCGTCTCGACATGGCGACCACAGGTGTGCTGGTGATCCCCCTCAATCCCAACTCTCACCGGGAGCTGAGCCGGCAATTTCGCGAGCGGGAAACCGAGAAACACTATCTGGCCTGGGTGTGGGGCGAGCCGGAACTGGATGCGGGTGAAGTGGATCTGCCGCTCTGCGTCGACTGGCCCAACCGCCCGAAGCAGAAGGTGGACTTTGAGGAGGGGCGTCACGCCCTGACCTTGTGGCAGAAGCTGAAGGTAGAAAATGGCAACAGCCTGATCAAGCTGACCCCCATTACCGGTCGCTCCCATCAGCTACGGGTCCATATGCTGGAGCTGGGTCATCCCATCCTCGGCGATAACCTCTACGCCCATCCGGATGCGCTGGCGGCGGCACCGCACCTTTATCTGCATGCGGCCAGCCTGACCATCAGCCACCCCCGCAGCGGCGAACGGATGACCTTCGAGGCACCAGCCCCTTTTCCGGTCTGAGCCAAGAGAGACATTGCGATATCGCAGACATAAAAAAGCCCCCATCGACTAGATGGGGGCTTTTTCGTTAGGGTCAGACGCGAATATCGATTTTACTTCCCAGAGAAGCGTTGGCCGATGTCGGTGCAACCGGTGCTGATTGAGCCGCTGTTTGCAGCAGTTTCAATGCAGATTCACCTTCTTGGGTCTGCTGTTTCTTGGCCAGGCTGGCCGTCATCAATGCAGAACCAAATGACGCAGATGCAGAACTAGATATATCCATGGTGTACCTCCTGCCCTAAGACTATCGGCCATCTTAGGCCAGACATGAGCACTTTGGCTAAATTAAATACGCCTTGTCGGGCTGACGCCGCTCCAGCCACTCCTCTTCCATCTCCAGCAGGGTCTGATAGACCTTCTCCGCCTGCTCGGGACGGCTGAACAGATAACCCTGACCATAGAGATGGATGTCGGTCAAGGTGCGCAGCACATCTAGCTGGGCCTGGGTTTCAATCCCTTCGCACACCAGACTCTTGCCCAGCATGGAGCCCATCCGGCAGATGTTGGCGACCAGCTCGGACGCTTCGATGGAGGTATCGATCCCCTGAATGAAAGAGCGATCGATCTTCACCTTGCTGACCGGCAGTTTCTGCAGATAACTGAGGGACGAGTAGCCCGTCCCGAAGTCATCCAGCGCCAGCTGTACCCCTTGCTGGTTGAGATCCTGCATCAGCTGCAGGGAGTTTTTCACCTCGCGCATGGTAGTGTCTTCCGTCACTTCCAGCACCAGGCTGGCAGCCGGGATATGGTGGTCCATCAGCGCCTTGGCCACCAGTTTCAACAGGTTGCGCTGATACATGCCGGGAGAGATGTTCACGCACATCTGCAGATCCACCAGGCCCAGCTGCTGCCATTGATAGAGCTGCTCACAGGCGGTGTTCAGCACCCAGCTCCCCAGCTTTTCGGCCAGCTGAAACTCTTCGGCGACCTGGATCACCTCGTTGGGCGGGATGAAACCAAGCTCAGGGTGACGCCAGCGCAGCAGGGCCTCGACCGCCTCGCAGCGGCCGCTTTCCAGGTTGACGATGGGCTGGTAGTAGAGCTCGAGCGCATTGTGCTCCAGCGCCATGATCATGTCGCTGGCCAGATGCTTGCGACGCGCCGTCTCATTGAGCAGCGAGCTGTCGTAGATGACGTACGGCACATGGGTCTTGCGACTGTGGAACAGTGCCTGTTCGGCCCGGCTGAGCAGTTCCTGGGCCTGTTTGCTGTCCATCGGGAAGAAGGCGATGCCGATGCCCACCTCCAGCCGGAATGGATAGTTGTCGATGATGATGTCCTGCTTGAGCGCGTGCAGCAGACGGGCTACTAGCTCCCTCACCTGACGCAGATCACTGCTCTCGCGCTGGATCATGGCGAACTGGTCACCGCCAAGCCTGGCCACCCACTCACCGTTTTCACACAGGCCGCGCATCCGTTTCGCCAGCTCCTGCAACAGGAAGTCACCGGTGTTGTAACCGAACTTGCTGTTGATGTCGCGAAAGTCATTGATGTCCACCAGCACCAGACCAAACGGCATCTCCTTGCTGGCGTAGGATTCCATCTTCTCAAGCAGGGCCAGACGATTGGAGAGCCCGGTCAGGGGATCTATCCGTGCCACTCTGAAATGGCGGCGCGCCTCGCGGATCAGCAGGCCGCTCAGCAGCATCACCGACAACACCAGCCCGGATACCATGAACAGCAGGGCATTGCGCAACTGGCCGAAGCGCTTGTCATTGCCCGAATAGACGTTGATGTTCTTCTGCATCACGGAGGCGAGGGAATAGGAGAGCGGTTCCTGCAGAGGCGACAGCCGCATCATGATCTGCTGATAATCCGGCGTTCCCGACTTCAGGTTGGTGATGTTGGGCTCCATCTCGCGGATATTGCTTTCGATCAACTGCACAAGCCGCAGGGTCTTCTGCTTGTCCTTCATGCTCTGACGCAACTGGCCGCTGAGCAGGATGGGGGTGCGGCTCCAGAGGATGTCGTAGCGCAACATCAGGGTATCGTGATCGATACCACCATAATGGTAAATCTCGACGGAGTTGAGGAAGCGCCCCAACTCCAGTTGCAACTGCATCAGGGCCCAGGAGACGTCATAGGTATACTTCTCCATCACCCGGGTCGCATTCTGTATTTGTGCGAGGCAATACAGAGTGCTCCCGGTGAACAGCAGGATGGATAGATAAAGAACGATGAGTAAAGGCCACGCCTTGGTCTTTGCTTTCACTCGTGCTCCCAGAAGCCACTACATCAATGCTGAATATCAATGGCATTCAATTGCCAAATCATCATGTCGGTAAACTCCGAGCGTTTCAGCTCGGGATATTGATCCAGCGGTAGGATAAACCAAAGTGGTCCCTTATTCCGTACCCGCATGGTGACCCCATCATCTTGCCAGGCCAGAATCGGGTCGTATTGCTTGACCTTATCCCAGTTGAGCCTGATCTGAAAACTGTTCAATGCGGTCAAGGTGATCGCCTTGCCATCCGCACCGACGGCGGCCAGCAGATCGGCCAGCTTGGGGCCCACATATTTGTGCGGCTTGTCGACCCAGGGGTTGGCGGTCACGATCTCGTGCTGCGGCAAGGCTTTGAGCATCGCCAGATCGAAGGAGACCACCCCTTCGGTCGCTTCCGCCGGTTGTACATTGCCGGTCACCTTCAGGATGACGGGACCTTGCGGCGTTTCCAGCGCCATTGCCGGCATGGCCAGAGAAAACAGTAATGAAATCAAACCCAGTACACGCATGTTCACCTCGGATAAAGTCACTGACAATAGACTCAGTCTAGTCGCCATAAAAAAAACGGCTCGCAAAAGCGAGCCGTTTGGTAACCCAGGCTGAATTACATCATGCCCATGCCACCCATGCCGCCCATGTCAGGCATGGCAGGGGTATCTTTCTTCGGCAGCTCGGAGACCATGCACTCGGTGGTGATCATCAGACCGGCAACGGAAGAGGCAAACTGCAGGGCAGAACGGGTCACCTTGGTCGGATCCAGGATGCCCATGGCCAGCATGTCGCCGTACTGTTCGGTGTAGGCGTTGTAGCCATAGTTGCCTTCGCCGTTCTTCACCGCGTTGGCGATGACGGAGGCCTCTTCACCGGCGTTGATGACGATTTGACGCAGCGGAGCTTCCATGGCGCGCAGGGCAACCTTGATACCCACGTTCTGGTCTTCGTTGTCGCCACGCAGACCGGTCAGTTTGGCAGCAACGCGCACCAGCGCCACACCACCACCGGCAACCACGCCTTCTTCCACCGCAGCGCGAGTCGCGTGCAGGGCATCGTCAACGCGTGCTTTCTTCTCTTTCATCTCGACTTCAGTGGCAGCACCCACCTTGATCACCGCAACGCCGCCAGCCAGTTTGGCTACGCGCTCTTGCAGCTTCTCACGGTCGTAATCGGAAGAGGTCTCTTCGATCTGCTGACGGATCTGGGCTACACGGCTCTCGATCAGGCCTGCGTCACCCACGCCATCGATGATGGTAGTGTTCTCTTTGGTGATGACGATGCGCTTGGCACGGCCCAGGTCTTCCAGAGTCGCTTTTTCCAGCTCCATGCCCACTTCTTCGGAGATCACGGTACCGCCAGTCAGGATGGCGATATCCTGCAGCATGGCCTTGCGACGGTCACCGAAGCCCGGCGCCTTGACGGCAGCCACTTTCACGATGCCACGCATGGTGTTGACCACCAGAGTCGCCAGCGCTTCACCTTCAACGTCTTCGGCGACGATGATCAGCGGCTTGCCAGCCTTGGCCACGCCTTCCAGCACCGGCAGCATTTCGCGGATGTTGGAGATTTTCTTGTCAACCAGCAGGATGAAGGGGTCGTCCAGCTCGACGGCACCGGTTTCCGGCTTGTTGACGAAGTACGGGGAGAGGTAGCCACGGTCGAACTGCATACCTTCAACCACGGCCAGCTCGTCTTCCAGACCCTGACCGTCTTCTACAGTGATGACGCCGTCACGGCCCACTTTATCCATGGCTTCGGCAATCAGCTTGCCGACTTTCTCGTCGGAGTTGGCGGAGATGGTGCCTACCTGAGCAATGGCGTTGTTGTCTGCGCAGGGCTGAGACAGCGCTTGCAGCTCGGCAACGGCGGCTACCACAGCCTTGTCGATACCGCGCTTCAGATCCATCGGGTTCATACCGGCGGCAACGGCCTTCAGGCCTTCGTTGACGATGGCCTGGGCCAGTACGGTCGCGGTGGTGGTACCATCACCGGCGGCGTCGTTGGCCTTGGAAGCGACTTCCTTGACCATCTGGGCGCCCATGTTCTGGAACTTGTCTTCCAGTTCGATTTCGCGAGCGACGGAGACGCCATCCTTGGTGATGGTCGGAGCGCCGAAAGATTTGTCCAGCACCACGTTGCGGCCTTTCGGGCCCAGGGTCACCTTGACGGCATCGGCCAGGATGTTGACGCCTTCCAGCATCTTGATGCGGGCTTCGTTGCCAAACTTGACTTCTTTAGCTGCCATTTTGTTCAGTCCTTCAATCAATTCTTGGGGGAAAGGGGTGGATTACTCTTCGACAATCGCCAGGATGTCGGTTTCAGACAGGATCAGCACGTCCTGACCATCCAGCTTCTCGGTCTTCACACCGTAGCCTTCGTTGAAGATCACCTTGTCACCAACCTTGACGGCGAGGGCTTTGACGTCGCCATTATCCAGAATTCGGCCAGTCCCCACGGCAAGAACTTCACCACGGGTGGACTTCTGGGCCGCCGTACCAGTCAAGACAATGCCGCCAGCGGATTTGGCTTCAGCTTCGATGCGCTTGATGATGACGCGGTCGTGCAGTGGACGAATTTTCATCGATAACTCTCCCAAAATGAGTCTCTGTGTTGCTTTGAGGAATGGCCATTCCTGGCCAAATTAGATATGTCTCCGATGTGGGGTACGTTTGTTAACCCTTCAAGGGCAAATACAAAAAAAATATTTTCACGTACTATGAAGGTCTTCGATGGATCGCCCGAGTCCCGGTCAGGAAACCGGTTTGTGCTGCCAGCAGCCAGAACTCCGCCAGATGTACAGAGACCAGCCCGTGACCCGACCCAATCCCCTGCTGACAGCCCCCATGACGTCCGTACTGCTGCGCATGACGGGCCCCATGATCCTCGGCATCGTCGCCATCCTCGCCTTCAACCTGGTCGATACCTTCTTCATCGGCATGCTGGGCACCCAGGCACTGGCCGCCATCAGCTTCACCTTTCCGGTCACCTTCGTGGTCACCTCGCTGGCCATGGGGCTGGGGGCCGGCCTCTCCGCCGTGATGGGTCATGCCCTCGGCCAGGGCAAGCATGAAGAGGCCGCCCGCATCACCACCGACAACCTGTTCCTGGCGGTGCTGCTGGTCACCCTCATCGCCGTGGCGGGGGCGCTTACCATACACCCGCTGTTCAGGCTGCTCGGTGCCAGCGATGCGCTGATCGCCCTCATCTACGACTACATGCTGATCTGGTATCTGACCGTCCCCATGCTGGTGCTGCCCATGGTGGGCAATGCCGCCATCCGGGCCACCGGCGATACCAAGACCCCGAGCCTGGTGATGACGGTGGCCGGGCTGGTCAACGGCGTGCTGGATCCCCTGCTCATCTTCGGCATAGGCCCCTTTCCCGAGTGGGGGATCCGCGGCGCTGCCATCGCCACCTCCCTCTCCTGGCTGATGGCCATGCTGGTCAGCCTCTATATATTGCGCCACCGCGAGGGCCTGCTGCGCTGGCGCCTCTCCCCGCGCCCGCAGCTGCTGGCCCACTGGCGCGCCCTGCTGCACGTGGCCGTGCCCGCCTCCTTCACCAACATGCTCAACCCGCTGGCCAATGCGGTGCTGATGACCATCTTCGCCGGACTGGGCACCGAGGTGGTGGCCGCCTATGGCGCCGCCTCGAGAGTCGAGGCCCTGCTGCTCATCGTGATGATGGCGCTCTCCTCGGTGCTGGCTCCCTTCATCTCGCAAAACTGCGGCGCCGGCAACCCGGCCCGCGCCAAGGCGGCGCTGCAGCTCTGCATGCGCTTCGCCCTGCTGTTCCAGCTGGCGGTATATGCGCTGACCTGGCTGCTGGCCCCCTTCATCGCCGATCTGTTCAGCGATCACCCGCAGGTGGTGCGCCTCATCGTGCTCTATCTGCACCTGGTGCCCATCGGTTACGGCTTTCAGGGCATGGTGATGTTGCTGGCATCCGCCTTGAATGGCGTGAGGGCATCCAGCATCTCTTTTCTGTTCAACGGCTTGCGATTGTTTGTCTTCTTGCTGCCAGGAGCCTGGCTGGGGGCAAAACTGGGGGGAGAACAGGGAATTTATCTGGGGATCCTGCTGGCGAACCTGGCGGCGGGCACTCTGGCCTGGTGGTATGCCCGCCACCGCTTCGAGCAGTTGTGCCATCAGGGCAAGCCCTGATGGCCCGGGATTGAGCGCAGCGCTTACTCCTTGCGCTCGAACTCCCCTTCGATGGTGGTACCGCCGCGCTGGGATTGACCCGGCTGGTCACTGCCAGGCACCTCGTCGAACGGCTGCTGACGGCTTTGAAAACCGCCCATCTGCATTCTGAACTGGCTGCTGCCGATCAGCTTGTCGGCCAGCTTGTTGCGCAGCCAGGGTTGCAGCAGCAGGATGCCGAAGAAGTCGGTCACGAAGCCCGGAATGATCAGCAACAGACCGGCCAGCGCCAGCATCATACCCCCCATCACCTCACGTCCCGGCATCTCCCCCTGCTGCATCTTCTGCTGCGCGTTGAACAGGGTCTTGATCCCTTCGCTGCGCACCAGAGAGGAGCCCAGCACCGCCGTCAGAATGAGCAGGCCGACGGTCGGCAAGGCGCCGATCACGGAGCCCACCTCGATCATCACGGTGAGCTCGAGCACCACCAGACCGACCAACAATAGAAACAACTTGCCCATAACAACCTCAGTGCGGGTGAATGTGAATGAACCGCCGGCAGACCAGACAGCCGTCGATGCCGCTGCCAACCCGTCATGATATCGGTTCCTGTTGATTAAAATGGGGGTCAGCGCGCACTTTTCAAGTGCGGAGGGTGACGCAGCGCCGGATCCGCAGAAAAACCGGCTTGCCGGACTGTGATTGAAGTCATTGTTCTGTCAAAGTTAATCGGTCGATTGCAATATCTGTTTAATGACCACAAGTTATTTGAGGTTGTCTCAAATTTAGTGATCCAGGTCTAATATCAGATACCTCAATTGGGGTAATATCGACGCCAGTAATGAAGGAGGCAAAAAAGGCCTCCAACCGCCCCACTCGATGTGTGGTGCTTCAGGATGAACCGTGCGTAAGGAACTCGCGACCACTCGGTGAGGATCGTATCCATTTATCTGATTTCTGAGGCATTACAATGAGCGACATCAAGAACGTCCGCATTGAAGAAGACCTGCTGGGCACCAAAGAAGTTTCCAACGACATGTACTACGGCGTACACACCCTGCGCGCCGTCGAGAACTTCAAGATCAGCTCTCAGAAGATTTCTGACGTTCCGGAATTCGTCCGTGGCATGGTGCTGACCAAGAAGGCCGCCGCGCTGGCAAACGGCGAGCTGGGCACCATCCGTCCTGAAATTGCAGACAAGATCGTGGAAGCCTGCGACCTGATGCTGAACACCGGCAAATGCTTCGACCAGTTCCCGGTCGACGTTTACCAGGGCGGTGCCGGCACCTCCGTCAACATGAACACCAACGAAGTACTGGCCAACATCGCCCTCGAGCTGATGGGTCTGGAAAAAGGCCGCTACGACGTCATCAACCCGAACGATCACGTCAACAAGTGCCAGTCCACCAACGACGCCTACCCCACCGGTTTCCGCGTCGCCGTGGTGAACAGCACCGACACCACCCTGTTTGCCCTGGAAGCGCTGATCGCCGTTTTCGATGCCAAGGCTGCCGAGTTCAAGAACATCCTGAAGATGGGTCGTACCCAGCTGCAGGACGCGGTACCCATGACCCTGGGTCAGGAGTTCCACGCCTTCGCCGTCACCCTGCGCGAAGAGATCAAGTCCATCAAGCGTTGCCAGGAGCTGCTGCTGGAAGTGAACCTGGGCGCCACCGCCATCGGTACCGGCCTCAACACCCCGCCCGAGTACTCCGCCCTGGCCATCAAGCGCCTGGCCGAGATCACCGGTCGCGCCTATGTGCCGGCTGAAGATCTGATCGAAGCGACCTCCGACTGCGGCGCCTACGTGATGCTGCACGGCGCCATCAAGCGCATGGCGATGAAGCTCTCCAAGATCTGTAACGACTTGCGTCTGCTCTCCTCCGGCCCGCGCACCGCACTCAAAGAGATCAACCTGCCGGAAATGCAGGCTGGCTCCTCCATCATGCCGGCCAAGGTCAACCCGGTCATTCCGGAAGTGGTCAACCAGTCCTGCTTCAAGGTCTTCGGCAACGACGTCACCATCACCTTCGCCGCCGAAGCCGGTCAGCTGCAGCTGAACGTCATGGAGCCGGTGATCGGTCAGGCGATGTTCGAATCCCTGAGCCTGATGGAAAAGGCCTGCATCTCCCTGCGCGAGAAGTGCGTGGAAGGCATCACCGCCAACCCGGAAATCTGCATGAACCATGTGCTGAACTCCATCGGTATCGTGACCTACCTGAACCCCTTCATCGGCCACCACGAGGGCGACATCGTCGGCAAGATCTGTGCACAGACCGGCAAGAACGTCCGTGAAGTCGTGCTGGAACGCGGCCTGCTGACCGCCGAACAGCTGGACGAAATCCTCTCCATCGAGAACCTGATGAACCCGCAATACAAAGCCAAGCGTTACACCCGCGAAGCCACCGTATAAGCGAGCAAATGGGCCGGGATCATCCCGGCCCATAGAGTCAGTTCCCGATAGGTCTTGCCCAGCCCCATCGGGAATTGGCTTTTCTGCCAAATAAAACCTAAAAAAACTGGAAAATGGAGTGTTCACTATGATTGGAATCGAGTTGCTCGTCGTGCTCGCCGCTATCTATCTGGGGGCCCGGATAGGCAGCATCGGCATCGGCTTTGCCGGTGGTTTGGGGGTACTGGTACTGACCTGGGGCCTCGGGGTGCAGATCCCGAGCGATCAGCTGGTCACCTACATCCCCTGGGACGTGATCATGATCATCGCGTCCGTCATCTGCGCCATCGCCTGCATGCAGCTGGCCGGCGGGATGGACTATCTGGTGCACCTGGCCGAAAAAGCCCTGCGCAAGAACCCCAAATACATCACCTTCGCCGCCCCTGTGGTCACCTACCTGATGACCATGCTGGCCGGTACCGGTCACACCGCCTTCTCCACCCTGCCGGTGATCGCCGAAGTGGCCAAGGAGCAGGGTATCCGCCCGTCCCGTCCGCTCTCCATCGCGGTCGTCGCCTCCCAGATCGCCATCACGGCCTCGCCCATCTCAGCAGCCGTGGTCGCCTTCTCCGGCATGCTGGAGCCGTTCGGTGTTGACTACCTGACCCTTCTGGCCATCTGCATCCCCTCCACCTTCATCGCCTGCATCCTCGGTGCCTTCGTCGCCAACATGCTGGGCAAGCCGCTGGACCAGGATGAAGTCTATCTGGAGCGCAAGGCCAAGGGGCTGATCAAGCTGCGTGGTACCACCCAGCTCGAGATCAAACCCTACGCCAAGCTGTCGGTCTGGATCTTCATCGCCGCCATCGTGGCCGTGATGGCCTATGCCACCGCCATCTCCGGTAAAGTGGGCCTCATCACCAACCCGCCGATCCCCCGTGACGGCGCCATCATGGGCATCATGCTGGCCGCGGCCACCATCATGACTCTGGTGTGCAAGCTGGACGTGACCCAGGTCACCAACATGCCGACCTTCAAGTCCGGTATGTCCGCCTGTATCTGCGTACTGGGTGTGGCCTGGCTCGGCAACGTCTTCGTGAAGGGCAACATGGATACCATCCAGCTCATCGCCGGCGACCTGCTGAACCAGTACTCCTGGCTGCTGGCCGTGGTGCTGTTCTTCGCCGCCATGCTGCTCTACTCACAAGGCGCCACCACCAAGGCCCTGATGCCGGCCGCCCTGGCACTGGGTGTCAGCCCGCTGACCGCCATCGCCTCCTTCGCCGCCGTGAGCGCCCTGTTCGTGCTGCCCACCTACCCGACCCTGCTGGCCGCGGTCGAGATGGATGACACCGGCTCCACCCGCATCGGCAAGGCGGTGTTCAACCACCCCTTCTTCGTACCGGGTGTGGCCACCATCGCCATCGCTGTGGCGCTCGGCTTCTTCTTCGGTGGCATGATGCTCTAAGCAGCATTTAATTCCACAAATGTTCAAACGGCCCTCTCTGGGCCGTTTTTTATGCCTTCCTTTCTGGTCAAACCATTAATTAATCCTTGTCCGCTTCAGTTTCTATCAAGGTTCGCAGGGCTACTCTGGGCTATCGGAACAGAAACCGATCAACAGGGCCGAGCACAGGTCCGACAGTGTTTACACCAGAGGAACGAACAATGAAAAAAACAGCATTGACCATGGCCATCTCCAGCCTGCTGCTGGCCGGTGGTGCGCAAGCCGCGACCGTTTACAACCAGAACGACACCAAGCTCGACATCGGTGGTCGCGCCCAGGGCATGTACTACGGCACTGATGACAACGGTTCTGAAGGCGACGCCAGCTACCTGCGTCTGCACGTTGCCGGCGAAACCAAGATTGCTCCGGAAATGCAGGCCTTCGGCTTTGCCGAGTACAATCTGCCGACCTCAGGTTCAGACAATGACGAGCTGCGTTACGCCTACGCCGGCATCAAGCACGATCGCTTCGGTGCCTTCAGCTACGGTCGTCAAGACGGCCTGTTCACCAAAGCCGTTAACAACTACACCGACGTGCTGCCCGAGTGGGGCGGTGACGGCCTGGGCAAGGACACCGAAGTGTTCGGCACCGGTCGTACCAATGGCCTGGCTCAGTACATCTACACCTATCAGGGCCTGACCCTGGGTGCCCAGTTCACCGGCAACAACGATCCGCAGAACGCCGATCGCTCCAACCTGACTGGCGCCAACAATGCAACCTGGAATCCGAAGGGTTCCGCCGAAGGCTTCGCCGTGTCCGCCAACTATGACTTCGACATGGGCCTGAGCCTGGGTGCCGCCTACAACCAAGCCGGCAAGACCGACGAACAGGCTGCCAACGCCTCCTTCGGTGGTGACAGCGACGCCAAACTGTACGGCGTGGGCGCCAAGTACGCCGTCGGCGACCTCTACCTGGCTGCCACCTACTCTCACGGTGAAGACCACATGTACGTCAGCACCTTCAACGGTTACGCCGAGAAGATGGATGGCTACGAAGCCGTGGCCCAGTATGCCTTCGGCAAGTTCAAACCGTCCGTGGCCTACCTGCGCACCGACGTGAAGGACAACGCCCACGGCATCGATGACACCGCCACCGAATACGTCTCCATCGGTGCCTGGTACAACTTCACCGACAACTTCAACGCCTACGTTGACTACAAGATCAACCTGCTGGACAACAACGGTTCTGACTCCCACACCAACTCGCTGGGCAAGAACACCGACGACGTGGTCGCCGTGGCCCTGCAGTACAACTTCTAAGTCTTCCTGTAGCCTACTGTATTTTTTACCGGCCCCCTGCGGCCGGTTTTTTTATGCCCGTTCAGACGTTGACCCGCGCCAGACTCGACTCGCGATGAAAGCAGTTGACCAGCAGCAGCAAAGTGGTCACGCCCACTGTGCCCAGCACCAGCCAGGGCAACCAGGGCTGCCCCTGAGCCATGGCGTAGTCATGCAGGGCACCGCCCCCCACATACCCCGTCATGCCCCCCAGTGCCAGCCCCAGCCGGCTGAAACCCATGTAGCTGCCGCGCGCCCCCGGCTGCGCCAGCTTGGTCATCAGGGTCTCCCGTGCCGGCTCGGCGATGACGATCCCCAGATAGAAGCAGGCCAGCAGCATGAACACGGCTGGCAGGGTGTTGGCAAAGGCCACCAACCCGATGCCGGTGGTCATCAGCAGTACCCCGGCCATCAGCCGGCTCTCCAGCTTGAAGCGCCGCTCGCCATAGCGTGCCAGCGGATAGAGCAGCGCCAGCGAGATGGCGGTCTCCAGGGTATACATCCAGCCCACCGCCGTGGTACTGCCCGCCATCTGTTTGACCAGGATGGGAAAGATCAGCATCACCTGCACCCAGAGCGCATAGTAGCCGCTCAGGATCAGTACCAGCCGGCAGAATGCCTTGTCGGCCAGCACCTGGCCAAGACCGGCCCGGATCGGGGTCGGCCGCACCGAAAGCTTGTAGGGGGGCAGGATCAGCAGGTTGCACAGGGCGGCGCAGACGAACAGGCCGGCCCCCAGCAGACAGACGTATTCGAAATCGAAGTTGAGCAGCCAGCTGCCGAGCAGGGCCCCCACCACGGCGCCGGCGCTCTCCAGCATCATCAACAAGGAGATGTAGCGACCCCGCTCCCGCGGCCGGGTGAACTTGATCACCAGCGCCGCCCGGGGCGGGTCGAACAGGCAGCCGCCGAGGCCCGAGATGATGCAGGAGAGGATCAGCTCAAGGCCGCTCTGGGCATAGGCCAGGCTGGCAAAACCCGCCGCCCGCAGCAGCATGCCGCCCACGATGAGCGGGCGCGCCCCGAACTTGTCCGCCAGCGAGCCCCCCAGAATACCCAGTCCCTGCTGGGTCAGCTGACGCAACCCCAGCGCCAGGCCAACCACCCCGGCCGCCCAGCCGAGCTGATCCACGAAGCGCAGGCTGATCATGGGCATCACCACGAAGAACCCCAGGATCACCAAGAGGGAATCCAACGCCAAAAACCACCGCCCCAACCGCCTCGCCCGATCCACCATGACTACCCGTCCCCTGCTGCTTTGATGACATTCATATCGATTACTGCTCGTCGCCCGAATGACGCCGTCACCAAACGGACTCAAGGTGCTGCAAGCCCCTGAGCCGGTGTGGCAATATGCCAAAGCACAACGATTGATACTGCTATTCTGGAAGGACGCCAGATATAGTGGTAGCCGACAACTGGCTATATTTCATATTGGATTATCTTATGGCTATGACCCTCGACGATCTGCAGTTGCTGCTGGATGTGGTCAATCGCGGCAGCTTCAGCAAGGCGGCGGCCGTGCGCGGCTGGTCGCAACCCATGGTGAGCCAGCGGATCGCCGTGCTGGAGCAGGATCTGGGCCAGCCCCTGTTTCGCCGCCACCGGCGCGGCGCCACCCCCACCCCTGCCTGCGAGCAGTTTCTGCCCGCGGCGAGCGCGGCCCTCAGCGCGCTGGAAGGGGGCCGGCTGGCCATGCAGGGGGCACCGGCCCTGCCGCGCATCCGGCTCGCCTGCCTTCCCTCCCTGACGACAGTGGTGTTCGGCCCCCTGCTGCTGGCACTGGTCGACGAAACCTTCGAGATCCGCTGCAACACGGATCACTCCGGCATCATCATGCAGGAGCTGCTGACCGGCGAGACCGACGTCGGCTTCATCCTCAAGTGTCCCGCCATCGCCGGCATCCAGCTAGAGCTGCTCTATCGCTCCCCCATCATAGCGGTGGCCTGCGCCACCCATCCGCTGGCCGGGCGACAGGGGTTGACCCTGCAGGACATCGCCAACGAGCGGCTGGCGCCCCAGCAGTGGGGCACTGGCTGCGACGAGCTGATCCTGCAGTTGCGTCTGCTGCGCCAGGTGGCGAGCCCGCTGCACGCCATCCAGCCCGCCAGCGCGGCGCGGGAGCTGGCGCTGGAACACGGCTTCATCACCCTGATGCCGGCGCTCGCCATCGCCCGGGATCTGGAATTTGGCCGACTGGTGCAGCTGGACGTGGTGGATCTGCCGCCGGATCACTGGGACGTGATGATGGCCTGGCGCAGCGGCAAGCGCCCCAACCCCGCCAAGGAGCGGGTACTGGAGGCAGCCCGTACCCTGGCCGCCCGCTGGGCGGGCAAACCCGCATAAAAAAAGCGCCGGACAAGTCCGGCGCTTCACTGTTGTCAACGGCCACTGGTGATCAGTAGCTGGCCTTGAGGGTCACCCCGGAGAAGGCGCTGAAGGCGCTCAGCTGCACGTTCCAGGTCCCCGCCTTGGGCGAGTTCAGGGTGCAGGTCTCGGCGTTGCCGCTCTTGTACGGACGGCAGTCATAGCTGCTGCTGGTCGGCACGCTGCCAAACTTCACATAGAGGTCAGCATCGCCGGTACCGCCGCTGCTGGCGATCACCAGCTGGCTCTTGCCGGCCGGCACGTCGATGGTGAAGTTCAGCTTGCCACCCTTGGCGGCGGAGAGACCGGTCACCGGTACCCCGTTTTGCAGCACGCTGCCAGTGGGCGGAGTGGTACCGCCACAGGTGGCATTGACCCCGACCATGGTAAAAGCGGCCGCCACGTCGGTCACGCTGTAACCGAGATCGGTCGCCGCCTTGGTCACGCCACAGGCGCCCTGATCGAAGGTGGTGTTGGCGCCCCAGTAGAGACGGTTGGCCAGCACGAACACTTCGAAGGCCTTGCGGGTATTCCAGCCGCTGGTGTTGGCCAGCAGGTAGAAGGCGCGGTTGTAGACACCCGAGCTGTGGTGCACGTCGATGCCATCGTAGTAGTCGCTGGCGTGGCCGATGGAGCGGCCATCCCGGGTTGGATCCTCGAAATAGCGCAGGGAGCCGTTGCCCTTGAAAATCTGGGCGCCCACCAGCCAGTCGTTGCTGCCCTTCATGTAGTTCTCGGCCGCTTCCCCCGCCATGTCGGAGAAGGCCTCGTTGATGCCGCCCGACTGGCCGGAGTAGACCAGCCCGGAGTTCTGTTCGGTAAAGCCGTGGCTCACCTCGTGGGCTGCCACGTCCAGGCTCACCAGCGGATAGAAGGTGGTGGCGCCATCACCGAAGGTCATCTGGCTGCCGTCCCAGAAGGCGTTCTCGTAGTTGCGGCTGTAGTGCACCCGCATCTTCAGCTTGAAGGTCAGCGGCGCCGTGTTGTACCAGTTGCGATACATGTCGAACACCACGTTGCCGAAGTAGTGGGCATCGTTGAGGGGCGAGTAGGCACCGTTGATCTCCTTGACCGTGTTCTCCGGGCAGGTGAACTGGTGGATGGTGCCGCCCGTGGTGGCGTGATTCATGTTGAGGGTGTCAACGTTGGCACTGGTCATGCGGCAGTTGTCATCCACCTGCAGCGGGCCGAAGTCGGCGCCGTAGAAGTATTTGCCGGTCTTGATGTTGCCGCCCGGGCCGGTGGCATCCTTGTGGTTGATCCCCTCCCAGCGCTTGAGCTCGTTGCCGGTCTGGGCATCGATCATCACGAAGGGACGGCTCGGCTCTTCGCTCGCCGCGAGCCAGGAGACCAGATAGACCAGCTTGGCCTGACCCGCGTCATCCTGCATCACGAACAGCTTGACCCGCTCGTTGCTGCCCTTGGCCCCGGCCCGCGCCTTGCTGGCGGCATCGGCCGGCGACAGGGCCGCGGTCGGGCTGGCCAGATCGGCATCGATCTGGCGCAGGATCTGGCCGGAGACCTGGCTGATCTGGCCACCGAGGGACTGCTCGGCCACCAGCACCTGACCCCAGACCGGGATACCGTGCCAGGTCTGCTCATAGCGCACCCGCTGCTGGCCGTTGGGCAGCTTGACTGCCCGCACCTGGCGGAACTCGCCATCCCCGGCCAGCGCACTGACGCCGGCGGCACCGCTCGGTGCTCCCTGAATGCCGGCAACCTGATGTACGTCAACCTGTTCTGCAGCCAAGGCTGCGCTTCCCCAGCAGGCCAATACCACGGCCAAATAGACTTTGTTCATCCGTCTTTTCCTTAAGTCGATGAAGATTACACGCCGGGTCCGTTGCCCAGCGCTCCTACACTAGTTGGCGCGATCGGAATTGCTGCCTGTCATATGTGACAGCCCAGCATGAATCCATAGCAGAATCTGCTGTTGCCTGTTTTTGGTAGCGTAAAGAGCCGAAAAAATGGCGAATAACACCAGGAAAGGCCGAACAATGACAAGGCGCCCCAATGGCGGTCGGAGCCGCCCCTCCATATGGGGATAGCGCAGCCTTGATAACGGCTGAAAGTCCTTGGCTAACAAGGGGTTGATTGGCTACATTGGCGGTTCGACGGCCCATTGCGGGCCCCTGCGGCAACGGGAGGTGCGGATGTTTTCATGGCAACTGGATGACGAGCTGGCGCTGCTGTTCCTGCAGCCCGACATGGCCAGCGAACTCTTTGCCCTCTGTCGGGAGAATCGCGACTACCTGACCCAGTGGCTGCCCTGGCCCCCCTACATTCAGCAACCCGCTGACAGCGCCACCTTCATCCGCCACGCCATCGAGAAATTCGCCCGCGGCGAGGGGCTGACCACCGCCATCGAGTATCAGGGAGAGGTGGTCGGTGTCATCGGTTACAACCAGATCGACAAGGCGCTGGCAAAGGTCAGCATCGGCTACTGGCTGGCCGAGCGCTGGCAGGGCAACGGCATCATCACCCGCGCCTGCCAAGCCCTGATCCATCACGCCTTCGAAGAGATGGGGATGGAGAAGGTGGAGATCAGCGCCGCCATCGACAACGAGCCCAGCCGGGCCGTCTGCGAGCGCCTCGGCATGCAGCAGGAGGGGATCACCCGCCGTGCCGAGCGGCTGGCCGACAGAGTCGTGGATCACGTTCACTACAGCCTGCTGCGCGATGAGTGGCTTGGGCAGAGGGATCACTGATGGCACTGCCACACCTGTGCACGGCCCGCAGCCGGCTCACCGTACTGCCTCCCGAGCGGGCCGATCTGATGCTGGATTTCTATCTGCGCAACCGCGCTCACCTCACCCCCTGGGAGCCCAGCCGGGACGAGAGCTTCTATACCCTGAGCCACTGGCACGGCCGGCTGCGCGACAGCTACGGCCAATTCTTCAACGGCAGCGGGGTGCACCTGGTGGCGCTCGAGCCGGATGGCGAGCAGGTGATCGCCACCTGCAACTTCACCAACATCCTGATGGGTGCCTTCAAGGCCTGCCACCTGGGTTACGCCATCGACCAGGCCCACCAGGGACAAGGGCTGATGCAGGAAATCGTCGGGGCCGGCATCGACTACCTGTTCCGGGAGCACGGTCTGCACCGCATCATGGCCAGCTACATGCCGGCCAATCAGCGCAGCGGCGCCCTGCTCGAGCGGCTCGGTTTCGAGCGGGAGGGGTACGCCAAAGAGTACCTGATGATCAACGGCCGCTGGGAGGATCACATCCTCACCTCCCGTCTCAATCCGGCGCTCTAGCTGGTTCTCTTGCCGGCGAAGACCCCGTCAAAGACGGGGAGCGGACATAAAAAAACGGGCCCGAAGTCACCTTCGGGCCCGTTCTTCAGATGAGGTGCAGGCTTAGTTGGCCTTGGCACCGCTCACTGCGGCTTCTGCCTTGGTGGCTACGTCAGCGGCAGCCTTCTCAACGGTTGCAGTCGCTTCGGAAGCAGCCTTCTCTACGGTAGAGGTGGCTTCGCTAGCGGCTTTCTCAACAGTTGCAGCAACGTCGGCGGCCGGAGTAGCGGCCGGTGCGGCGGCTTCTTCTTTCTGACCACAAGCGGTCAACATCAGACCCAGGATACCGGCTACCAGTACTTTGTTCATGTGCATACCCTCAGAAAAATATGGAGAGATGGTTGGTACAACCATCACAGTGCGTCCTTTCACCCGGTGAAAAACCCATATGCCGGGAGCCAAGAGGCGCGCGAAATATATCCCCATACGCGCCCAATGAAAACGAGTATCACAATGATATTTTCTCGTTGGCTGGATGAAAAGAACTACTACAGCGACAAACATTAATACAAAACACTGTAAACGGCGTGAATTCGTACAATAAAACGCCACAGGCCCCGTGATGGCTGGCAATAAACGGCTATTGCATGGTGCCGGCCATCACGCACAGACCCCGCCTCAGTCAGACAGGATCTGACAAGCCAGCCGCTTACCCTCGCGAGCGCTGTCGCGGGCCAGGTCCAACAGCGCCATCACCGCCAACGCCTCGCCGGCCGGCACCGGGTTCTCCCCCTCCCCACGGATGGCGGCGCAGACGCCGCGATAGTAGGCGCCGTAATCCCCCGCCTCGCCGGCCACGCTCTGCTGCTGCAGCTGACCATCGCGGATCCGGCTGAGCTGGCCGGGTTCGTTGTCCACCCCCCAGTCTGCCGCCGGCGGCCGCTTGCCGAGCTTGAGCTGCTCCTCCTGCACATCCATGCCGAACTTGATAAACGACCCCTCGCTGCCGTGGATGACGAAACGCGGCATGGTGGCCGACACCAGGCAGCTGCCGTGCAGCACGACCCGCATCTCGCCATAGCCCAGCACCACATGGAAGTAGTCATCCGCCAGGGCGCCGGGGCGCTGCTGGGCCAGATCCGCCTGCAGCCAGTCCGGCTGACCGAACAGCTGCAGCGACTGATCGAGGATATGGGGGCCGAGATCAAACCAGAGGCCGGAGCCCGGGCCACCCGCCTCGCGCCAGCGCTGACGCACCTCGGGACGATAGCGATCAAAGTGGGATTCGAACTGGGCAACCTGACCGAGCGCCCCCTCTGCCAGCAGGCGGCGCACGGTGAGAAAGTCACCGTCCCAGCGCCGGTTGTGGAAGATGCTGAGCAGGCGCTGCTGCTTCTCCGCCAGCTCCACCAGCGCCTTCGCCTCGGCCAGATCCAGGGCGAACGGCTTGTCGATCACCACGTGCTTGCCCGCCAGCAGCGCCTCGCGGGCAATGGGGGCATGGGTGTCGTTGGGAGTGGCGATCACCACCAGATCGACCGAGGGGTCTGCCAGCACCTCGGCCAGCGAACCGACCCGGCTGCCGGGCAGATCGCTCTGCACCTTGGCGGCATCGCGGCTCACCACCCAGCCGAGGGAGAGCCCGGGCGTGCTGGTCAGAAACGGGGCGTGAAAGGTTTGGCCTGCAAAGCCGTAGCCCACCAGGGCGGCATTGATTGTGTGGCTCATCCGGTTTTCTCCACGGGTAGCTGTGTCATGAGATGCAGGCGAACCTTTGGCCTGCCAAAAGAGAAGGGGGCCCAAGGCCCCCTGAGTGTGCCCATCAGAGCACAGGATTTATTGCAAACACAAGCGCCGGCCCTGGCGGGTCATCAGCACCACCAGCGGGGGCAGCAACAGCCACATGTGCAGCGCCAGCTGGTTCAGCGGGTCGTGCATCAGCGCGCCGATAAAGCCCACCAGCGCACCGGAGCCGCTCATCTGGAACAGGCCGAGCAGGGCGGCGGCGGTACCGGCGCAGTGACCGAATGGTGCCAGCGCCATGCCGGCGGCCGAGCCCAGGATCATGGCAAAGCCGATGCTGGAGAGGAATACCGGACCCATCATGGCCAGCGGATGCGCGATGTGCATCGACAGGCTCAGGGAGATGGCGGAGAGCAACAGCACCAGCAGGCCGATGCGCAGGGTGCGTCTTGGCCCCACTCTGGCGATGAAACGGGGCGCCAGGAAGCAGGCCAGGATGTTGAGCGCCGCGTTAGCCGCAAACCAGTAGCTGAAGCCACTCATGTCCAGCCCCAGCCTCACCATCAGTTGCACCGGCGCCGCGGTGACATAGGCCAGGATCACCGCCATCGCCAGCATGCACAGCGTCGCGTTGAACAGGAAGCTCGGGGAGCGCAGCACCGGGCTGTAGCGCGACCAGCTGATGAGCGGGCCGCCGCTGCGGGTCTCTTCCGGACGGGTTTCCGGCATCCGCCACAGCAGCCAGCTGCCGACGATGACCGCATAACCGGCCATAAACCAGAAGTTGGCCGACCAGCCAGCCTTGGCGGTGAGCCAGCCACCGAGCAAGGGGGCCAACGCCGGAATGAAACAGATGGCACCGTTCAGGTAGGAGATCATCTGACCGCTCTTCTTGGGGCCGTAGCTGTCACGTACCACCGAGAAGGCGGCCACCGAGGTGGCACAGGCGCCGAGGCCCTGCAGCACCCGCGCCAGCATCAGCTCGCCGAGGCTGGCGGCAAAGCCGGCACCCAGGGCGCTCAGACCATAGAGCAGCACGCCGCCGAGGGCGATGGGCTTGCGGCCGTAGCGGTCGGCCAGCGGCCCCACCAACAGTTGCCCCAGTCCCATGCTGAACAGGAACCAGGTAATGGTGCCCTGCATCAGGGTCACCTCGGCGCCCAGTTGCTCGGCCATCTGCGGAATGGCGGGCAGGTAGATGTCGATGGCCAGCGGACTGAACAGCACCAGGAATACAAGCAGAAGAATCAATGGCATCAGTCACCTCGTGGCATGGGGAAATGGATTGGGGCGCGAGTCTACTGACTCACAGTAATGAATTGAAATGGTATTTAATCACTTCTGTTATTCCATTCAGGAAACATTCATTTTATCCACATCTTGCCATGACCCCGGTGAGGGTGATCCAGGGCAATTGGCGCTTTTCCTGGGCGCCAGCCCCGCATAGAATGCGCAGATTATTTTTGCGGAGGTGCTCGATGAACAAGCTTGTCCTGGCAACAGGGAACCAGAAAAAGGTGAAAGAATTGGCCGCCATGCTGGCCGATATGAAGATCCAGGTGATCCCACAGAGCGAGTTTGCGGTCTCCGATGCCGACGAGACCGGCACCACCTTCGTCGAGAATGCCATCATCAAGGCCCGCCACGCCGCCCGCGTCACCGGCCTGCCGGCGGTTGCCGACGACTCCGGCCTGGAAGTGGATCTGCTGCACGGCCGTCCCGGCGTCTACTCCGCCCGCTTTGCCGGTGAGGGTGCCAGCGACAAGGACAACATCGACAAGCTGCTGGGCGAGCTGAAAGGTGCCCCCGAGTATCTCAAGAGCGCCCGTTTCTGGTGCGTGTTGGTCTACATGCGCCACGCCGACGATCCCACCCCCATCATCTGCCAGGCGAGCTGGGAAGGGATGATCATCGACGAACCACGCGGCCAGCACGGCTTCGGTTATGACCCTGTGTTCTTCGTGCCCGATCACGACTGCACCTCGGCCCAGATGCCGGCCGAGCTCAAGAACCAGCTCAGCCATCGCGGCCAGGCGCTGGCCAAGCTGAAAGCGGCTCTGGCGGCGGTCAACTAAAGCGCTGTCTCCCGCCGCGTTGTCATCTACAATGGGGGCCGTCGGCCCCCGTTTCGTTCGCGGCGCCCCGGCCCGTTGTCATCGACGACAAGGGCAACCCGACCCCTTTTGATTGTTGAATACTGGAAACCCCATGCTGCAACTGCCGCCCCTCTCCCTCTATATCCACGTGCCCTGGTGTGTCCAGAAGTGCCCCTACTGCGACTTCAACTCCCACGCCCAGAAGGGGGAGCTGCCCCACCTCGAGTACGTGGCCGCCCTGCTGGAGGATCTGGAGCAAGACCTGCACTGGGCCCAGGGGCGCCCCCTCTCCTCCATCTTTATCGGCGGGGGAACCCCGAGCCTGCTCTCCGTGGAGGCCATGCAGGCGCTGCTGGACGGGGTGCGCGCGCGCATCGAACTCACTGCGGACTGCGAGATCACCATGGAGGCCAACCCGGGCACGGTGGAGGCGGACAAGTTCGCCGGCTTCCAGCGGGCCGGCATCAACCGCATCTCCATCGGGGTGCAGAGTTTCCAGCAGGAGAAGCTGACCCGCCTCGGCCGCATCCACGGCCCCGAGGAGGCGCGCAAGGCCGCCGAACTGGCCCACGCCATCGCACTGCCCACCTTCAACCTGGATCTGATGCACGGCCTGCCGGATCAGAGCCTGGAGGACGCCCTCTACGACCTGCAGCAGGCCATCGACTGCGCGCCACCGCATCTCTCCTGGTACCAGCTCACCATAGAGCCGAACACGGCGTTTGCCTCCAAGCCGCCCAAGCTGCCGGAAGATGACACCCTGTGGGAGATCTACGAGCAGGGCCACGCCATGTTGACCGCCAAGGGCTATCAGCAGTACGAGATCTCGGCCTATGCCAAGGCGGGCTACCAGTGCCGCCACAACCTCAACTACTGGCGCTTCGGCGACTATCTGGGGATCGGCTGCGGCGCCCACGGCAAGGTGACGGATGTAGCCAACCAGCAGATCCTGCGCACCGCCAAGGTGAAGCATCCAAAGGGATATCTGGACCCGAGCCGCCCCTATCTGGACGAACAGTGGCAAGTGAGCGCGGACGATCTGCCGCTCGAGTACTTCATGAACCGGTTCAGGCTGTTTGAACCGGCCCCCAAGGCGGAGTTCGAGGCCTACACCGGCCTTGAATTGGAGCGGGTAGAAACCATGCTGACCATCGCCCAGAGCAAGGAGCTAATCGAGGATCTCGGCGACAGCTGGCAGCTCACCCCCCTCGGCCATCGCTATCTCAACGTGCTGCTCGAGCTCTTTATGGACGAGTGAATACGGGTTCACTCTCTTGCGGCAAGAGAGTGAATCAGCACCAACGAATAGAGAAACAATCAGGGCGCCATTGGCGCCCTGATTGTTTTAGCTGATGCCTTGCGACAGGAACCCGCTCAGCAGCAGACGCTTACCATCTGCTGTTGGCCGGGCTCCCACCGCTTGCCGTGCTTGGCCTTGCGCTGATAACTGCCCTTGCCCTTCTTGCTCGGTTCGACCCGGGCCTGGAACAGGGGGGAGGTCACCAGTGCCTTGAGGTGGTTGTCCTGAATGATGCCGCGCAGATGTTCGCAGGCGGGCTCGGTGGTGACCCGGGTCACCTTCTTCTTAGCCATATCGGCTCCTTGATGGGATTGTCGTGTTTGCCCAGCGCCCCTGCCCCCACAGAATCGGGGCAGGCGGCGAAAAACGCGCCGATTGTGCGCCTCTCTCGGCCCGCCTGCAAGAGTGCTGGCGGGATCCTCAGGCCGGTTGATAAACGACCCGCACCAGCCCGCTCGGCAGCACGGTGCTCGACACCGGTACCAGCGCGCCGGGCAGCGATCCTGCAAAGAGCGGCACCCCACGCCCCAGGGTGACCGGCACCCAGAACAGGATCAGCTCGTCCACCAGGGCCCCCTGCAGCCCCTGCCTAACCAGCTCCCCGCCATCCAGATAGAGGTGGCGGCTGCCCACCTGCCACAGCTCGTCCAGCACCTGCGCCAGCGCCCCCTGCCGAAAGGAGACATGCTCACGGAGAGCGGCGGGTCTGTGGGTCAATACCACCACCGGCTTGTCACCATAGAACCATTCGGGAAAGGCGCTCACAATGTCATAGGTGTTGCGCCCCATCAGCAGGGTATCAGTACTCGCCATCAGCGCGCCGTAGCCGGTCTCTTCCTGGGAGTCGCCGTTGTAGGGTTCAAGCCAGGCCAGATCGCCCCCCTCCCCGGCAATGAAGCCGTCGAGGGAGAGGGCGAGAAAGGCGGATACCCGGGGCCGGCGCAGCTCAGTGCTCATGGTCATGGTGCTCGTGGCGGGAGGGAGCGCCGGATTCCAGGGTCTCCAGGATGGCGCAGTGCTCCGCCGAGCGCGGGCCGCCGCAGCAGATGTTGGAGAGCTCCCGCAGGTTATCGCGAAAACGGGTCAGCTCGACGATCTTCTGCTCCACCTGTTCGAGCTTGGTGTCGGCCACCGCCTTCACCTCCTGGCAGGTGACCTTGGCCTTGTTGGTATCGAGATCCAGCAGTTCGCCGATGTCGGCCAGCGAGAACCCCACCGACTTGGCGCGGATGATGAACTCCAGCCGCCGCTTGTCCTGCTCGCCATAGAGGCGATAGCCGGACTCGTTGCGAATGCCTGGCGAGATGAGACCATTCTTCTCGTAAAAACGCAGGGTATCCGCCTTCACCCCGCACGCCTTGGCCAGCTCCCCGATCCGATACATGCCTTTTCTCCCGTTGAATTTGCCACACAGCTACAACCGGCCCCCACTATCGCCCCTTTACCCGGCGATTGCCAGTCGGCAGCGGGAAAGAGGAGGCGGCCACCCTTTTGCCATCAAGACACTGAAAAGACAAACGTTTCACAAAAAACCACCAGAAAACGTTTAACACCGCACCAGACAAGGCTTTGTCACTTTAAAAAATCCACCACGGGTCACATTTTTTGTGTAGAATACGCGCCCACAAGAGAGCGACGCGTCAAGCGGGTATTTCCTAAAACGCTTTTGCCTGACGGCAGGTTTCAGGCGAGAGCGGTTTGCGAAATCCCCCACTTCCATTTATTTGGGGACTCTCTGTGTTGAGCCTCGCCTCCCATGGAACGGTCCCCGTTATGCTGAGGACGATAGTGTGATGGAACAAGCTCGACCCATTCGCCGTGCACTGCTGAGTGTGTCTGACAAGACTGGCATCGTGGAATTTGCCAAGGCACTCAACGAGCGCGGCGTGGCCCTGCTCTCCACCGGTGGTACCGCCAAGCTGCTGGCCGAGGCGGGTCTGCCGGTGACCGAGGTCTCCGACTACACCGGATTCCCCGAGATGATGGACGGCCGGGTCAAGACCCTGCATCCCAAGGTCCACGGCGGCATTCTCGGCCGTCGCGAGCAAGACGACGCCATCATGGCTCAGCACCACATCTCCCCCATCGACATGGTCGTGGTCAACCTCTATCCCTTCGCCGCCACCGTGGCCAAGCCCGATTGCACCCTGGCCGATGCGGTCGAGAACATCGACATCGGCGGGCCGACCATGGTTCGCTCCGCCGCCAAGAACCACAAAGATGTGGCCATCGTGGTCAAGGCTGCCGACTATGACCGCGTCATCCGCGAGATGGATGGCAACGGCAACAGCCTGAAACTGGCCACCCGCTTCGATCTGGCGATCAAAGCCTTCGAGCACACCGCCGCCTACGACGGCATGATCGCCAACTACTTCGGCACCCTGGTTCCCTCTTACGGTGACAACAAGGAAGGTGACGAGGAGTCTCGCTTCCCGCGCACCTTCAACAGCCAGTTCATCAAGAAGCAGGACATGCGCTACGGCGAGAACAGCCACCAGGCCGCCGCCTTCTATGCCGAAGAGCAGGCCGCACCGGGCTCGGTGGCAAGCGCCATCCAGCTGCAGGGCAAGGCCCTCTCCTACAACAACATCGCCGACACCGACGCGGCGCTGGAGTGCGTCAAGGAGTTCGACCAGCCGGCCTGCGTCATCGTCAAGCACGCCAACCCGTGCGGCGTGGCCATCGGCAGCGACCTGCTGAGCGCCTACGAGCGCGCCTGGCAAACCGACCCCACCTCCGCCTTTGGCGGCATCATCGCCTTCAACCGTGAACTGGATGGCGCCACCGCCAAGGCCATCGTCGAGCGTCAGTTCGTCGAGGTGATCATCGCCCCCACCGTGAGCCAGGAGGCTCGCGACGCGGTCGCCGCCAAGCAGAACGTGCGGCTGCTCGAGTGCGGCCAATGGACCGCGCCGGCACAAGGCTTTGACTTCAAGCGCGTCAACGGCGGCCTGCTGGTGCAGGAGCGCGACCTTGGCATGGTGACCCTGGGGGATCTGACCGTGGTCAGCAAGCGCCAGCCCACCGAGGCCGAACTGAACGACCTGCTGTTCTGCTGGAAAGTGGCCAAGTTCGTCAAATCCAACGCCATCGTCTATGCCAAAGACGGCCAGACCATCGGCGTCGGCGCAGGCCAGATGAGCCGCGTCTATTCGGCCAAGATTGCCGGCATCAAGGCCGAGGATGAAGGGCTGACCGTGGCGGGCTCCGTCATGGCCTCCGACGCCTTCTTCCCGTTCCGCGATGGCATCGACGCCGCGGCCGCCGCCGGCATCTCCTGCGTCATCCAGCCCGGTGGCTCGATGCGCGATCAGGAGGTGATCGACGCCGCCGACGAACACGGCATGTGCATGCTGTTCACCAACATGCGCCACTTCCGTCACTGATGGATCAGGGCCGCCGCCGGCGGCCCTTTTGTTGTCTCTTTTCACCTGGCTATTTTCACCGGCGCAGGCCCTAGGCCCGCCCGTGACCACGAATAGAAGCGAGCGATACGATGAAAGTACTGATCATTGGCAACGGCGGCCGTGAACACGCCCTGGCCTGGAAGGCCAAGCAATCTCCCCTGGTGACCCGGGTCTTCGTCGCCCCCGGCAATGCCGGCACCGCCCACGAAGGGAGCATCGAGAACGTGGCCATCTCGGCTACCGACATCCCGGCCCTGCTGGCGTTTGCCAAGGAGCAGCGCATCGGTCTGACCATCGTCGGGCCGGAAGCACCGCTGGTGAAAGGGGTGGTCAATGCATTCCGCGCCGAAGGGCTGGCCATCTTCGGCCCGACCGCCGCCGCCGCCCAGCTGGAGGGCTCCAAGGCCTTTGCCAAGGATTTTCTGGCCCGTCACGCCATCCCGACCGCCGAGTACCAGAACTTCACCGAGGTGGAGCCGGCCCTGGCCTACCTGCGCGAGAAGGGCGCCCCCATCGTCATCAAGGCTGACGGCCTGGCCGCCGGCAAGGGGGTCATCGTTGCCATGACCCTGAGCGAGGCCGAAGAGGCAGTACGCGACATGCTCTCCGGCAACGCCTTTGGTGACGCCGGGGCCCGGGTGGTGATCGAGGAGTTCCTCGAGGGGGAAGAGGCGAGCTTCATCGTCATGGTGGACGGCGAGCACGTGCTGCCGATGGCCACCAGTCAGGACCACAAGCGGGTCGGAGATGGCGATACTGGCCTCAACACCGGCGGCATGGGGGCTTACTCCCCCGCTCCCGTGGTCACCGACGAGGTGCATCGCAAGGTGATGGAGCGGGTGATCATGCCGACGGTGCGTGGCATGGCGGCCGAAGGCAACGTCTATACCGGTTTCCTCTACGCCGGTCTGATGATCGATGGCCAGGGCAACCCCAAGGTGATCGAGTTCAACTGCCGCTTCGGCGATCCCGAGACCCAGCCCATCATGCTGCGCATGCGCTCCGATCTGGTGGAGCTCTGCCTGGCGGCCTGTGCCGGCAAGCTGGATCAGGTCGAGGCCATCTATGACACCCGCGTCGCCATTGGCGTGGTGCTGGCCGCCGGCGGTTATCCCGGCGACTACCAGCAGGGTAAGCCCATCAGCGGCCTACCGGTGGAAGAGGCGAGCGGCGAGAAGGTATTCCACGCCGGCTCCCGCATGGAAGGCGATACCGTGGTCACCGCCGGGGGGCGCGTACTGTGCGCCACGGCTCTCGGCCACACGGTCGCCGAGGCGCAGCAGCGGGCCTATCAGCTGGCTGGGCGCATCAAGTGGGACGGCGTCTTCTACCGCAACGACATCGGCTGGCGCGCCATCGAGCGTGAACAGCAGCAGTAATCAACAGGGCCCGCAAGGGCCCTCTCTTTAGCTTGCCCTCGGCCAGCCTGGCAGCATGGATCATATGGCATGGTTCGATTGGCTCAACATCTTCCTTGCATCTCCCCCCTCCCCGTTACCCTTTGTGACAAAAAACAGCAATATTCACAAACAGTTCACGTACTGTCATGGCATCATGCCTGTGATGAATCCAGATAAGGGTTCATAAGAAGCCACATAGAATCGATAAGCATGTCGTTTAAATAAGGAAATCCCATGTTGAAAACTGTACGCCCCCTGTTGCTGCCCCTGATGTTTGGCCTGATGACCTTGCCCGCCATGGCCGGTGAGCTGGAGCAGCCGATGAAGAAGATCGGCTTCAACTACAAGCAGGCGGTCAAGGCCGAGGATGCCGCCACCATGGAGAAGTACATCAACGAGATGAAGGCACAGTTCGACATCGCCAAGCAGAAGAACATGCCGGCCGCCAAAAAAGAGAAGTTCCTTGAAGGCATGAACGAAGTGCAGACCGAACTGGACGCCAGCCTGGCGGCTCTCAAGGCGGGTGACGAAGCCAAGGCGCGCGAGCACCTGGCCAAGGTCAACGACCTGAAGAAGGAGTACCACAAATATGCCAAACAAAAAGGCTGATCCCTTCCACTGGGATAGTCTGGTCCGCCTCACCCACTGGGGTGTGGCGGCCATCTGTATCGGCAACCTCTGGCTCAACGAGGCGGGCGAGGAGTGGCACGAGCGGCTGGGTTACCTGGCCATCGCCCTGATCAGCCTGCGCCTGGCGTGGGGGCTCTCGTTTGCCAGGGGTCATGCCCGGTTGCGAGCCCTCATCCCAAGCCGGGAAGATTTTCGCCAGCAAGCGGTGGAGCTGCGCGAGCGCACGCCACCGGCCCCCGGCCACCACGGCAGTGGCAAGCTGGCGGTATGGACGCTCTGGCTGCTGATCCTCGCCACCGCCGGCACCGGCTGGTTCCAGAATACCGAGATGGGGTTCGAACTGGGGGCTGACGACTGGCACGTCTGGTGCACCTGGGCCCTGCAGGGGATGATAGCGCTGCACCTGCTGGCCATCCTGCTCACCTCCTGGCGCCAGCGCAGCAATCTGGTTAGTCGCATGTTGCCCGCCCGGCGACGCCCAAGCACCCCCGAGCAGGCCCCCATCCAGCAGGATCAGGGCTCCTGACCCTGTTTGAGGCGAAACGCCAGCAAGCAAAAAGGCCGCTCATGATGAGCGGCCTTTTTAGGAAATTTGGTGGCCCCTGCCCGACTTGAACGGGCGACCAATCGATTATGAGTCGACTGCTCTAACCAACTGAGCTAAGGGGCCGAAATGTGCTTTTGCGGCGTGGATTATAGGGGATGTCCGTTAGCCAGTCCATAGGCATATCAACCACTTGGCGAGATTTCATCTATATTCAAGCGGTTCCGTGGTTCATCGTCAGCGCCCCATCGCCACGGATAAAACAAAGCCCCGCATGGCGGGGCTTTTTGACAGCGGTTACGGGTTGGACCCGCCCAGGATTACTCGTCCAGGAAGCTGCGCAGTACTTCGGAGCGGCTCGGATGGCGCAGCTTGCGCAGTGCCTTGGCTTCGATCTGACGGATACGCTCACGGGTCACGTCGAACTGCTTGCCCACTTCCTCAAGGGTGTGGTCAGTGTTCATGTCGATACCGAAACGCATGCGCAGTACCTTGGCCTCACGAGCGGTCAGACCGGCCAGCACTTCGCGGGTCGCGTTGCGCAGGCTCTCGCTGGTGGCCGCATCGGCCGGCAGGGCCAGGGTGGTATCTTCGATGAAGTCGCCCAAGTGGGAATCTTCATCATCACCGATGGGCGTCTCCATGGAGATGGGCTCTTTGGCGATTTTCAGTACCTTGCGGATCTTGTCTTCCGGCATGCCCATGCGCATGGCCAGCTCTTCCGGGTTCGGTTCACGGCCCATCTCCTGCAGCATCTGACGGGAGATACGGTTGAGCTTGTTGATGGTCTCGATCATGTGTACCGGGATACGGATGGTACGGGCCTGATCCGCGATGGAGCGGGTAATGGCCTGACGGATCCACCAGGTCGCATAGGTCGAGAACTTGTAGCCACGACGGTATTCAAACTTGTCGACCGCCTTCATCAGACCGATGTTGCCTTCCTGGATCAGATCCAGGAACTGCAGACCGCGGTTGGTGTACTTCTTGGCAATGGAGATAACCAGACGCAGGTTGGCCTCAACCATCTCTTTCTTGGCGCGGCGGGCCTTGGCCTCACCGATGCTCATGCGACGGTTGATGTCCTTGATCTGGGCGATGGACAGACCGGTCTCTTCCTCGATCTGCTGCAGCTTGCCGATGGCGCGCAGCACGTCTTCGTCCATCTCCACCAGACGGGGAGACCATGCCTTGCCAGCCTGCTTCTGGTATTCGAACCAGGCAGTTTCGCACTCGTTGTTGGTGAAGGCCGCGACGAAGGTTTTCTTCGGCATCTTGGCCTGCTCAACGCAGAGTTTCATGATGATGCGTTCCTGCACGCGGACCCGCTCCATCATCTCGCGCATGTTGTTGACCAGGCGATCGAACTGCTTGGGCATCAGGCGGAATTGACGGAACACGTCGGCCAGCTGGGCGATGGCATTCTGGGTATCTTCGTGCGCGCGGCCATTCTGCTGAATGGAGAGGCGGGTTACCTCGTACTGGGCGCGCAGCTCACCAAACTTCTCGCGAGCAACTTCCGGATCCGGACCACCGTCGCCATCATCGTCGGAGTCATCACCATCACCGTCTTCGTCTTCGTCTTCATCTTCATCCTCGTCAGCCAGATCTTCCTCGCTGAGCTCGGAGCCGATGTGAGTGGCGGTCGGTGCGACGTCGTCGGTCTCGTTGGGATCGATGAATCCGGAGATGATGTCGGACAGGCGCAGCTGTTCGGCTTCATACTTGTCATATTGTTCAAGCAGATAGGTAATCGCTTCCGGGTACTCGGCGACGGAACTTTGTACCTGGTTGATACCGTCTTCGATCCGCTTGGCGATATCGATTTCGCCTTCGCGGGTCAGCAGTTCGACGGTACCCATTTCCCGCATGTACATGCGGACGGGATCGGTCGTGCGACCAATCTCGGATTCAACAGATGCCAGAGCCTGGGCCGCTGCTTCGGCAGCGTCCTCATCGGCGGTACCACCTTCAGCCATGATAAGATCATCGGCATCCGGGGCGTTCTCCACCACCTGGATACCCATGTCGTTGATCATCTGGATGATGTCTTCGATCTGGTCAGAGTCGACAATGTCTTGCGGGAGGTGATCGTTCACCTCGGCATAGGTCAGGTAGCCCTGTTCTTTACCTTTGGCAACGAGGAGTTTAAGCTGAGACTGCGGGGTTTGCTCCATAGAACTCATCCGGTTGGTGTTGCTAGGTTGCGCGTACAGTGCGCTGCTGCGCAAATAGCCAATTCTAATAGAAAACCGCCAGACATGCTATGTCTGGTTGCGGCGTCGGTCATGAGAAACCCCTGCCCGCAGTATTGTCGGGGCCAGGCGGTTATAAAATGTTTGCTTTTAATCCCGTCCATTCGGGCAACGGTATTCATATTGGGGTTAATCACTCAAATATCAAGCCCCACTCTCATTTCTTTTCTCAATCTGCACCTCTCTGATCAGCATCATCAGCTCCTGAGTTTCCTCAGAGCTTAGCCCTTCCTGCGCCACCTTGGCCTGCAATTCCTCGATGCGCTGCTTCAGGAACAGGTTGATGAAACCGACGAAAGTATCCTGCAATTCTCCCAGAATATCGGGCTCCTGGTCGAGCTTTACCTCTTCAAACAGATCGTGCATCGCCAGCTGGGCCAGGATCTCTCCCTCTTTGGTACCGCGCCAGTGTTCCAGCAGGATACCCGTTGTCACCCCAGGTTGAGTCAGGATCTGCTGATGCAGTTGCAGCAGAAACTGGATCCCCTGCAGACGAAGCCCAGCCAGCTCAGGCATGGCCGGCAGTTCGGCGGTGATCGCCGGATATTGCACCATCAGGGCCAACGCCCGGCGCAGTGGTGTCAACTTGGCCGCCTTGGGCTTGCTCACCTCAGCCTTCGGCTGGCTGTTGCGGGCAAACAGTTCGGCGATCCGCTGCTTGTTTTCGCCCCAGCGCATCATGCTGGAGAGGCGGGTAATCAACCCCTCGCGGGTAAAGCCTTCCGGCACCCGGCGGATCAGCTCGGCGGCCTTGTTGGCCACTTCGAACTTGCCCGCCTCACCCGAGAGGGCCGCATCGCGCCCGAGACGTTCGAACATGAAGTCGGCAAACGGCTGAGCCTGGTCGAGCAGCGCTTCGAACCCCTCCTTGCCGATCTGGCGCACCAGGGAATCGGGATCCTCGCCGTCCGGCAGAAAGACGAACTTGAGCTCACGGCCATCCTGCAGATGGGACAGCGCGTTATCCAATGCCCGCCAGGCCGCCTCACGGCCGGCATTGTCGCCGTCGTAACAGCAGACCACCTCGGCCGTGGTGCGAAACAGGGTATGGATATGGTCGCTGGTGGTCGCGGTTCCCAGCGCCGCCACCGCATAATCGATGTCGTACTGGCCGAGCGCCACCACATCCATATAGCCCTCCACCACCAGGATCCGACGCGGATCCTTGTGCGCCTGCTTGACTTCGTAGAGACCGAACAGCTCCCGTCCCTTGTGGAAGATGGGCGTTTCGGGAGAGTTAAGATACTTGGGCGTGCCATCCCCCAACACCCGGCCACCGAAGCCGATGACCCGGCCGCGCTTGTCGCGGATCGGGAACATGATGCGATCGCGGAAGCGGTCATAGCTGCCCGGGCCGCTGTCACGCGGGATCAGCATGCCGCCCGAGATGAGCAACTGCTCGTGTTCCCGGCTGGCTCCAAAGCGGCGACGCACCTGATCCCAGTCTCCGGGGGCATACCCGATGTTGAAGCGCTTGACCACCTCGCCAGTCAGGCCCCGGCCTTTCAAATACTCCACCGCCTGCGGCGCGTTCTTGAGATTGCTCTCGTAGAAGCGCGCAATCTGGTTCATCAGCTCGAACAGATCCTTGCTGACAGCCGGCTGGCTATTGCCAGACCCACCCGCGGTTTGCTCGCGCGGCACCTGCATGCCATGCAGGCTGGCCAGCTCCTCGATGGCGTCGGGAAACTCGAGCCCGTCGTACTCCATCACAAAGCCAATGGCATTGCCGTGGGCACCGCAGCCGAAACAGTGATAGAACTGCTTCTCCTGACTGACGGTAAACGAGGGGCTTTTTTCGTTATGAAAAGGGCAGCAAGCCTGGTAGTTCTTACCGGCTTTCTTCAGTCGCACACGGGAGTCGATCAACTCGACAATGTCTGTGCGTACCAGCAGATCATCGATAAAGGATTGTGGGATCCTGCCTGCCATAACCGTCCTGTTTCATTGCGTAGAAAATAAAAAAGCCGCGCATTCCTAGGGAAGCACGGCTTCTTTGACCAAACAAGAGAGTTGCCTGTTACGCCAAGCGGGTTTTCACCTGCGCACTGACGGCGCCGACATCGGCACGCCCCTGAATTTTCGGCTTCAAGACAGCCATGACTTTACCCATGTCAGCCATGACGGCAGCACCACTTTCAGCGATGGCTTGCTCAATCAGTGCGGCAATCTCGGCTGCGGTCAGCTGTTGCGGCAGGAATTCCTGCAACACAGCGATCTCGGCGGACTCTTTGTCGGCAAGATCCTGGCGACCGGCGGCCTCGAATTGACTGATGGAATCACGGCGCTGTTTGACCATCTTGGTCACCACAGCGAGGATATCCTGATCATCGAGCTCGACACGGGTGTCAACTTCACGCTGCTTGATTTCAGCCATCAACAGACGGATCGCGCCCAACCGCTGCTTGTCTTTGGCAAGCATGGCGAGCTTTTGCTGATCCTTGAGTTGATCCTTCAGAGACACGGCATGATCCCTTGATTAGTACAGGCGGATACGACGTGCGTTTTCGCGGGACAGCTTCTTGGCGTGACGCTTAACGGCGGACGCTTTGGCACGCTTGCGAATGGTAGTCGGCTTCTCGTAGAACTCACGGCTACGAACTTCGGACAGGATACCGGCTTTTTCGCAAGAACGCTTGAAGCGACGCAGAGCAACGTCAAACGGCTCATTTTCACGGACTTTGATTACTGGCATGTGCCTTTCACCTCAGTGATAAATTGTTAGCTGACCTTCAATCGATCAGCATGTCTTAAAATGGTGCGAAATTATACTCTGGACAGGGAATGAAAGTAAACCCGCAGAGATCGCTCTGGTTTAAAAAACCCGCGAAGGTTACCATAGCCGTCTCATTTTAGCAGTGAAATTTTTTAGCAATGCGTGTATTGGGCATAGAGACATCCTGTGACGAAACCGGGATCGCGATCTTCGACGATCAAAAAGGGATCCTTTCCCACCAGTTATACAGCCAGGTCAAGCTGCATGCGGACTACGGCGGCGTCGTTCCCGAGCTGGCCAGCCGGGACCATGTGCGCAAGACGATCCCCTTGATCCAGGCGGCGTTGCAAGAGGCCGGACTGGGCAAGGATGACATCGACGGCATCGCCTATACCGCGGGCCCGGGTCTGGTTGGCGCCATCCTGGTGGGGGCCACCATAGGCCGCTCGCTGGCGATGGCATGGAACAAGCCGGCCATCGCCGTGCACCACATGGAAGGCCACCTGCTGGCACCCATGCTGGAAGAGAAGGCCCCCGAGTTCCCCTTTGTGGCGCTCTTGGTCTCCGGCGGCCACTCCATGCTGGTGCGGGTCGACGGTATCGGCAGCTATCAGCTGCTGGGCGAGTCTATCGACGATGCCGCCGGCGAGGCGTTCGACAAGACCGCCAAGCTGATGGGTCTGGACTATCCCGGTGGCCCACTGCTCTCCCGCTTGGCGGAGAAAGGCCTCAAGGGCCGCTTCACCTTCCCGCGTCCCATGACCGACCGTCCCGGGCTCGACATGAGCTTCTCCGGCCTCAAGACCTTTGCCGCCAACACCATCGCCGCCAACGGTGATGATGAACAGACCCGTGCCGATATCGCCAGAGCGTTTGAAGATGCGGTGGTCGATACACTGGCCATCAAGTGTCGCCGCGCCCTGAAGGAGACCGGCCTAAATCGCCTGGTGGTGGCCGGCGGCGTCAGCGCCAACCGTCACCTGCGCGCTCAGCTGGCCGAGCTGATGGAGAGCCTCAAGGGGGAAGTCTTCTACCCACGTACCGAATATTGCACCGACAATGGCGCCATGATCGCCTATGCCGGCATGCAGCGCCTGAAAGCGGGCGTGTTCGAGCCGCTGGCCGTGAAGGCCGTGCCGCGCTGGCCGCTGGATACGCTGGATCCGGTTTGATCCTGAGGATCCTGCCGACATGAAAAAGGGGCCTTGGGCCCCTTTTTGTTTTGCCTGGTAAGCATCTTCGCTCACTCGCAGCAATTAGTTGGTACGGAACAGCGCCTCGATGGAGAGCCCCTGCCCCAGCAGGATCTCCCGCAGACGGCGCAGTCCCTCCACCTGGATCTGGCGAACCCGCTCCCGGGTCAGGCCAATCTCGGCCCCCACGTCTTCCAGGGTCGCCGGCTCATAGCCGAGCAGACCGAAGCGACGGGCCAGCACCTCACGCTGCTTGGGATTCAGCTCTTCCAGCCAGTGCACTATGCTGGCGCGCATGTCGTCATCCTGGGACTCTAGCTCCGGGCCCATGCCGCGCTCATCAGAGAGCACATCCAGCAGCGCCTTGTCGCGATCGCCACCAATCGGGGTATCGACCGAGGTGATCTTCTCGTTGAGCTTGAGCATGCGGTTCACATCGTCCACCGAGCGATCGAGCGCCTGGGCAATGTCCTCGGCGGTCGGTTCATGATCGAGGCGATGAGAGAGTTCGCGCGCGGTGCGCAGGTAAACGTTTAACTCCTTGACCACATGAATGGGCAGACGAATGGTACGGGTCTGGTTCATGATGGCCCGCTCTATGGTCTGGCGGATCCACCAGGTGGCATAGGTGGAGAAGCGGAAGCCGCGCTCCGGATCGAATTTTTCGACCGCGCGGATGAGACCGAGGTTGCCCTCTTCGATGAGATCCAGCAGCACCAGGCCGCGGTTGTTGTAACGACGGGCGATCTTGACTACCAGTCGCAGGTTGGACTCGATCATGCGCTTGCGGGCGGCTTTGTCGCCCCGCAAGGCACGGCGAGCATAATAGACTTCCTCTTCAGCCGTGAGCAGGGGGGAGAAACCAATCTCCCCGAGATAGAGCTGGGTGGCATCCATCACCTTGTTCAGTTCAGGTGCCATCAGCTCATCGGAAATCGTCTCTTCGGCCTCGGCCGCAACTTCCTGTATCTCTTCTTCTTCCTGACTCTCCAGCTCTTCGTCGAACTCTAACTCTGCATCCTGCATTACCAGTTGTTCTTGGCTCATGGCGTGTCTCCCTGACCTGCACCAGAGTAAGACTTAACTCTCTGGGTCTAACGCTTTGGCAAATGGCTCATCGGGTTGATCGACTTGCCTCTGTACCGGATTTCAAAGTGCAATCGCACATCCGGCGCGTCCGTGCTACCCATGTTGGCAATGACAGATCCGCCCTGCACCGAATCCCCTTCCTTGACCCGCAGCTCATCGTTGTGAGCGTAGGCTGAAAGGTAGTCATCATCGTGCTTGAGGATGATCAGCTTGCCATAACCCCTTAGTGCGCTACCCGCATAGACGACCTTGCCGCCGCTCGCCGCGTAGATGGGTTGCCCCTTCTGGCCAGCGATATCTATGCCCTTGTTCCCCTGTTCTGCAACAGAGAAACCCTCGACGATCCGGCCTTTGGTAGGCCAGTGCCAAGAAAGTCTCGACTGAGGCTTGTTGTCGTTTTTTTGTTCTTTTGCCTGAGCGTATTCTTTTGAAGATGGCTGAGCAACGGTTTTTTGTTTGATGAACGGAGTGGTCGTACCTGACGTTGCCGGCGCCAGGGGTTTGGGACCACTGCTCTGGCTGACCACCGGAGCGGTCACCGGCGAGGTCGCCGCCACCATCTGGCCACTGCTCGCCCCGGAGGACTGCACGTTCAGCACCTGCCCCACCTGAAGGGCAAAGGGGGCCCTCAGATTGTTGTTCTGGGCCAGGGTCTGATTCGACATGCCGAACTGGCGGCCAATGCTGCTCAGGGTATCACCGGGTCGAACCTGATAGGTGCCCGCGCTGCGTGCCACCGCCATGGTGCTGCCGGAGGCGTCGAGCCGGATCTGCTGACCCGGATAGATGTTGTAGGGGGGGCTGATACCGTTGAGGCTGGCCAGCGAGGGCACGTCATTGCCCGAGTTGAAGGCGATGGAATAGAGCGTATCCCCTTTCTTCACCGTGTAGCTGTTGCCCTGAATGGTGGGCTGGGCCGCCATCTGGCGCGCCGGAATGGTGGAAACAAGACCGTCATTGCCCAGTCCCTGGACGGGGGCGGCGGTCTTGCTGGAAGCGCAAGCAAGCAACAGCCATGACAACACGACGACACTGCTTCCTTGCCAAATACGCGAACGCATAGTGGATCCTCAACGACTAAACCAGAAATAGGCCACGACGGCCAAACCAATACAGAGCCAACCCAGCACATCCACATAGTGCATCAGCTTGCGCTCCATCTTTTCGCCACCCCAGCGCATCAGACCCGCCACCAGGAAAAAGCGCATGCCACGCCCGATCAGCGAGGTCACGATGAAGGGCAGCAGTGCCATTTGCAGCAGACCGGCCGTCACGGTAAACACCTTGTAGGGGATCGGCGTGAAGCTGGCAATAAAAATCACCCAGATACCCCACTGCTGGAACCACTGCTCGGCCACGGCAATCTTGTCCTCATAGCCGACCGACACAACCAGCGGCTGGACGACAGGCTCCCACAGGGCATAGCCGAGCAGGTAACCCACCAGGGCGCCCAGTACCGAAAACAGGGTGGCGAGCGCGGCATAGTGCCAGGCCCGCCGGGGTTTGCCGAGCGCCATGGGGGCCAGCATCACATCCACCGGGATGGGCCAGAACACCGACTCGATGAAGGCGGTGATCGCCAGATACCAGGGGGCATACTTGTGGCGCGCCCACTGCATCACCAGCACATAGAGGCGGGAAAACAACTTCACTCGACATCTCCGTCAATCAGGGGAACAAAACGGACCGGCTCCAGGATCCGGCTGGTGAGCTGGGAGCCCGACCGCTCGATCAGCTGCAGGGTCTGCTGGCTATCTCCCACCGGCAATACCAGCCGGCCACCGTCGGCCAGCTGATCGGTGAGGGCCGTCGGCACCTCGCTGGCGGCCGCCGTGACCAGAATGGCGTCAAATGGTCCTTTATTGGGCCAGCCCAGCCAGCCATTGCCGTGCTTGGCGGAGACATTGTGCAGGTCGAGCTGGCGCAGCCGGCGCCGGGCCTGAAACTGCAGCGACTTGATCCGCTCCACCGTGTAGACGTGCTCCACCAGATGAGCCAGCACCGCCGTCTGATAACCCGATCCTGTGCCAATCTCCAGCACGTGGGCCGGATTGTTCTGGATCAGCAGTTCGGTCATGCGCGCCACCATGTAGGGCTGCGAGATGGTCTGGCCGTGACCGATGGGCAGGGCCGTATTGTCCCAGGCCTTGTGGGCCATGGCTTCATCCACGAACAGCTGGCGCGGCACCTTGGCAATCGCCGCGAGTACGCGGAAATCGCGAATGTCCTGCGCGATCAGCTGGTTTAACAGGCGCTGTACTATCACACCTTCATCCCTGCAGGTCCAACCAAGCCCCCAGCCCCGCCAGACTGCTGTAGGCAGTCATATCGATGGTCAGGGGGGTGATCGAGACGTAGCCCTGCTCGATGGCGGCGAAATCCGTGCCTTCTCCCGCATCTTGCTGGCTGCCGGGGGGGCCGATCCAGTAGATGGGCTGACCGCGGGGATCCTCGGTGCAGATCACCGACTCCGCCCGGTGGCGGTTGCCAAGGCGCGTCACCCTGATCCCCTTGATCTGGTCGAGGGGCAGGTCAGGCACATTGACGTTGAGGATCTGATCGGCGGGCAGCGGGTGCACCATCATGCCCCTCACCAGCTGGGCGGCGTAGTGGGCCGCCGTGGCGAAATGGGTCTTGCCTACCAGCGAGATGGCCAGCGAGGGGAAGCCGAGGTGGCGTCCCTCGGTTGCAGCCGCCACCGTGCCCGAGTAGATGACGTCATCCCCCAGGTTGGCACCGTGGTTGATGCCGGCCACCACCATGTCGGGTTCCGGACGCACCAGCTCGTTGACGGCCAAGTGTACGCAATCGGTCGGCGTTCCCTTCACCGCATGATACCCGGTTTCGGCGATGCGGGTGACCCGCAGCGGCACTTCCAGCGTCAGGGAGTGACTCGCCCCGCTACGATTGCGATCCGGCGCCACCACGATGACCTCGCCGCAGGCGGCCAGCGCCTCGCTGAGAGCACGGATCCCCTCGGCATGCACACCGTCGTCATTACTGACCAGAATTCTCATCGGATTGATTCCTGAAACCATGATCGGCCTCTTCGGCCTGCATTAACTCGCGCACCACGCTGGTGGCAAACGCCCCGGCCGGCAGGAAGAACGACAGGGTCAGCACGGCCCCCTCCAGCTGCCAGCTCATGGCCTGCGGCTTGAGCAGCAAGGGGCGGCGATCCTGATCCAGCCCCGCCTTCTCCAGCCCATCGCACCACTCGTGATAAGGCGCCAGCACTGCCTGCTCGAACTCGGCGGCGGCGCCCTGGCTGGCAGAACGACCACGGCCCCACTGGGGCGCGGTGAGCTGCACGTCGCCGGAGGCGAGACGCGCCTCCAGCTCGGGCGTCACGCTCTCTTCGCTGAAGATGGAGTGGCTGCCTTTGAGCATCACGCAGTCGCCAGCCAGCAGCTGATGGGCCAGCCCCTGCTCGATGCGGGCGCTGACGATGGCGTTGAACAGCATGCTGCGGGCGGCGGAAAGGTAGAGGGAGCGCTTGTTGCGATCCTTGATCCGCTTGCCGGCGAACATCGCCTTGGCGGCCTCCAGATTGTTGCCACCGCGGCCGAAACGCTGCTCGCCGTAGTAGTTGGGCACGCCCTGATCGGCGATGGCCTGCAGGCGGGACTCCAGCCCGTCGGCATGTTCCAGCGCGGTGAGGCGCAGGGTGAAGTGGTTGCCCTTGAGATAGCCGACCCGCAGCTTCTTGTTGTGACGCTTCACCTGCAGGATCCTGATGCTGTCGCTCTCGATGACCGAGAGATCCGGCTCTGCCTTGCCAGGCAGGTGGATACCGAACCACTGTTCGGTCACCGCGTGGCGATCTTTCAGCCCGGCCCAGGTCACCGCATTGCGGGCAACCCCGGCCGCATCGGCCAGCAGGCCCGCCACCCAGGCGGTGTTCTCGCCGGTTTTGCGCACCTGGACGAAGATGTGCTCACCCTCGCCGCAGGGTTCAAACCCGAGATCTTCATTGACCACGAAGTCGGCGGCTTGCGCCTTGAGGATGCCACGGGCAGTGGGCGCCCCGTGCAGGTAGGCCAGTTGTTCGAGCATTATTGTTTCACCAGTAAGACAACGGCTTCGGTGGCGATCCCTTCCTTGCGCCCCGTGAATCCAAGCTGTTCGGTGGTCGTCGCCTTGACGTTCACCCGGTTCAAATCACATTGCAGATCGGCGGCCAGCACGGCGCACATGGCGTCGATGTGGGGCGCCATCTTGGGCGCCTGGGCGATGATGGTCACATCCAGATTGCCGATGGCATAACCCGCCTTCTGCACCCGCGCAAACACGTCCCGCAGCAGGATGCGGCTGTCGATGCCCTTGAATTCGGCCGCGGTATCGGGGAAATGGCGGCCGATGTCGCCGGCGCCGATGGCCCCCAGCAGGGCATCGCTCACCGCATGCAGCACCACGTCACCATCGGAGTGAGCCAGCAGGCCCTGTTCATACGGCACCGCCACCCCGCCCAGCATGCAGGGGCCAACCCCGCCAAACTTGTGTACATCAAAACCATGTCCAATCCGGATCATGCCAGCTCCTCTGTGGGTGAATCGGGTCGCGCCGGCCGGCGCGCGTCCTGTTGCTGCAAATAGAGCCCCGCCAGGGAGAGATCCTCCGGCCGGGTCACCTTGATGTTGTCGGCTCGCCCTTCCACCATTCGCACCGGGAAGCCGGCCCGCTCCATGGCGGAGGCCTCATCCGTGATGGTGGCCCCCAGTGCCAGCCCCTCCTCCAGTGCCCGCTTGAGGGGGCCGGTGGGGAACATCTGCGGGGTCAGGGCGTGCCAGAGCTCCTCGCGCTCGACGGTGGCGAGGATGTTGCCGGCGGCGTCGGAGCGCTTCATGGTGTCGCGCACCCGGCTGCCGAGGATGGCTCCGCCACAGGCCATGGCGGTGGCGATGAGGCGATCGAGATCGCCGTGGGTCAGGCAGGGACGGGCGGCGTCATGCACCAGCACCCACTCCCCTTGCGCCACGTGCAGCGCATTGAGCACGGAGAAGGCGCGCTCGGCGCCCCCTTCCACTCGCAGGATCCTCGGATCGGCGGCCACGGCCAGTGTGTCGAACCAGCGGTCATGGGGAGCCAGCGCCACTATGACCTGACCGATAGCCGGGTGGGAGAGCAGCCGGGTCAGTGTGTGCTCCAGAATGGTCATGCCCGCCAGCTGCAGATACTGTTTCGGGCACTCGGCCCCCATCCGGCTGCCGATGCCGGCGGCCGGCACGATGGCGGTCAGTCCACTGTGATGATCAGTCATCGTAGGCTGCGTCTCCGGAACTGGAGCCCTTGTCTTTGTCCTTGGGAATGATGCGGTAGAAGGTCTCGCCCTGCTTGATGTAGCCAAGATCGTTGCGCGACAGCTCCTCGATGGCTTCCAGACCCGAGGTCAGGTCATCAATCTCGCGATAAATCAGGTTGTTGCGATCCTTGAGTACCAGATTGTCCTGCTGCTGCCGGGTGATGGCATCGGACAGCTCACGATAGTCAGACAGGCCGTTCTTCCCCAGCCAGAGGTCGTATTGAAGCCCTCCCAACAGGAAGAGCAGGATAAGAGTGAGTAGCCGCATGCACTGAGTCTCCTTCAAGCGGCCTAGTTTCCCATATTCGCAGGCAAGACAAAAGAAAGCCTGTGTCCCGGATGGGTTCGGTCGGAACAAAAAATGCAGAATCCGGGGATGGGGGTGACACAGACGAAAAAGCCCCGCCGGATGGCGGGGCTTTGTGAAGCAGGAGAACAGGCGACGATTAAGCCTGGTTCTTCACTTCTTTCAGACCGCGGAACGGAGCCTTGGCACCCAGGGCTTCTTCGATACGGATCAGCTGGTTGTACTTGGCAACACGGTCAGAACGGCTCATGGAACCGGTCTTGATCTGGCCAGCAGCGGTACCCACAGCCAGGTCGGCGATGGTCGCGTCTTCGGTCTCACCGGAGCGGTGGGAGATGACGGCAGTGTAGCCAGCGTCTTTGGCCATCTTGATGGCAGCCAGAGTTTCGGTCAGGGAACCGATCTGGTTGAACTTGATCAGGATGGAGTTCGCGATGCCGTTGTCGATACCGCGCTTGAGGATCTTGGTGTTGGTTACGAACAGGTCGTCACCCACGATCTGGATTTTCTTGCCCAGTTTCTGGGTCTGGTAGGCGAAGCCTTCCCAGTCAGATTCGTCCAGGCCGTCTTCGATGGAGACGATCGGGAACTTGGCAGTCAGCTCTTCCAGGAAATCAGAGAAACCGTTGGAGGTGAAGACACGACCTTCGCCTTTCAGGTTGTACTCTTTCTTCTCTGCGTCGTAGAACTCGGAAGCAGCGCAGTCCATGGCCAGGGTCACGTCGGTGCCCAGCTTGTAACCGGCAGCAGCAACGGCTTCGGCGATCACTTCCAGCGCTTCGGCGTTGGATTTCAGGTTCGGAGCGAAACCACCTTCGTCACCAACTGCAGTGTTGTAGCCCTTGGACTTCAGCACTTTGGCCAGGTTGTGGAACACTTCGGCACCCATGCGAACGGCTTCTTTCAGGGTCTTGGCGCCAACCGGCTGGATCATGAACTCCTGGATGTCGACGTTGTTGTCGGCGTGCTCACCACCGTTGATGATGTTCATCATGGGCAGCGGCATGGAGTAGACACCCGGGGTACCGTTCAGCTCGGCGATGTGAGCGTACAGCGGCATGCCTTTGGCAGCAGCGGCAGCTTTGGCGTTGGCCAGGGAAACAGCCAGGATGGCGTTGGCGCCGAACTTGGATTTGTTCTCGGTACCGTCGAGGTCGATCATGATCTGGTCGACAGTGGCCTGGTCCTTGGCATCTTTACCCAGCAGAGCTTGAGCGATCGGGCCGTTGACGGCTTCGAGGGCTTTCAGCACGCCTTTACCCAGGAAACGGCTCTTGTCGCCGTCACGCAGTTCCAGCGCTTCGCGGGAACCGGTGGACGCGCCAGACGGAGCGGCTGCCATACCAACAAAACCACCTTCCAGGTGAACTTCGGCCTCAACGGTCGGGTTACCACGGGAGTCGATGATTTCACGACCGATCACTTTAACGATCTTGGACATGTGTATTTCCTCAGGTTTCGTAAAAAAACAACAAAAATATGCCAAAAAAAGCGGCTGTGGCACAGGGCCCCAACCGCATTTATTTTCAATTACTTCAGATTACGCTTCTGATACTCGCCCGCCGCCTTCACAAAACCGGCGAACAGGGCGTGGCCATCACGAGGAGTCGAGGTGAACTCCGGGTGGAACTGCGCGGCCACGAACCAGGGGTGATCCGGGATCTCGATGATTTCCACCAACTTCTTGTCGGCGGAGAGACCGGTCACTTTCAGACCCGCTGCTTCGATCTGCGGCAGCAGCTTGTTGTTCACTTCATAACGGTGACGGTGGCGTTCGTAAATGGTCGGGCTGCCGTACATCTGACGCACCTTGGAATCTTCCACTAGGTGGCAGAGCTGGGAACCCAGACGCATGGTACCGCCCAGATCGGACTTCTCGGTCCGGGTCTCGACGTTGCCTTCGTCATCCACCCACTCGGTGATGAGACCCACTACCGGGTAGGCGCAATCTTTCTTGAATTCGGAGGAGTGAGCCCCGGCCATGCCGGCCACGTTGCGGGCAAATTCGATCATCGCAACCTGCATGCCGAGACAGATGCCGAGATACGGGATCTTGTTCTCGCGGGCATACTGGGCCGCCAGGATCTTGCCTTCCACGCCGCGCTCACCGAAGCCACCCGGCACCAGGATTGCGTCCAGACCTTCCAGCAGCTCGGCGCCACGGGTCTCGATGTCCTGGGAATCGATGTACTTGATGTTGACGGAGAGACGGGTCTTCAGACCGCCGTGTTTGAGCGCCTCGTTGACGGACTTGTAGGCATCTGGCAGGGAGACGTACTTGCCTACCATGCCGATGGTCACTTCTGCAGTCGGGTTGGCCTCTTCATAGATGACCTGTTCCCACTCGGCCAGATCGGCCTCCTTGCACTCGATGCCGAAGCGCTCGGTGATGTAGGAGTCCAGGTTCTGGGATTTCAGCAGCGCCGGGATCTTGTAGATGGAGTCGACGTCCTTCATGGAGATGACGGCACGCTCCGGCACGTTGCAGAACAGGGCGATCTTGGCACGTTCGTTGGCCGGAATGGCGCGGTCGGAACGGCAGATCAGCACGTCCGGCTGGATACCGATGGAGAGCAGCTCCTTCACGGAGTGCTGGGTCGGCTTGGTCTTCACTTCGCCGGCGGCGGCCAGATAAGGCACCAGGGTCAGGTGCATGAACATGGCGTTGTTGCGACCCACTTCGGCAGCCAGCTGACGAATGGCTTCGAGGAACGGCAGGGACTCGATATCGCCCACGGTACCGCCCACCTCGACGATGGCAACCTGATGGCCTTCGGCACCGGCAATCACCCGCTCTTTAATGGCGTTGGTGATGTGCGGGATCACCTGAATGGTGGCGCCCAGATAGTCGCCGCGGCGCTCTTTGCGCAGCACGTCGGCGTAGATGCGACCGGTGGTGAAGTTGTTGCGGCGGGTCATCTTGGTGCGGATGAAACGCTCGTAGTGGCCCAAGTCCAGATCGGTCTCGGCCCCGTCCTCGGTTACGAACACTTCACCGTGCTGGGTCGGGCTCATGGTGCCCGGATCCACGTTGATATAGGGGTCCAGTTTCATGATGGTCACATCCAGACCACGGGCTTCCAGAATGGCTGCCAGAGAAGCTGCGGCAATGCCTTTGCCGAGGGATGAAACAACGCCACCAGTTACAAAAATATATTTTGTCGTCATGCTGAACCTGAAAGAAGTTTAGGGAATTTTAAGGGGTGCTTCGGGGATGAAGCAGGACGGGGAAACAGTATACCAAAACCCCCTCTCCCAAACAATGAACAAAAATCTATCAGGCTCCCGGCGCCCCTATCTTGCGCCAAATCAACTTTGTTCGGTTTCCTTGGCCTTGACCCAGGCGGCATCCAGCTTCTCGAGGCTGCAGTCGGTCATTTTCAGCCCTTCCGCGGCGATAAACTGCTCAACCTGACGAAAGCGGCGTTCGAACTTGGCGTTGGCGCCCCGCAGCACCTGCTCCGGATCCTTGCCCAGATGACGCACCAAGTTGACGGTGGCAAACAGCAGATCGCCGAGCTCGTCGCTCACCCGCGCTTCATCCACGTCGGCCATCAGCGCCTCTTCCATCACCTCGTCGATCTCCTCGTGGATCTTGTCCACCACCGGGCCCAGGGTCTTCCAGTCAAAACCGACGGTGGCGCAGCGCTTCTGGATCTTGGCGGCGCGGGTCAGGGCCGGCAGCGAGAGGGGGATGTCGTCAAGCACGCTCTCTTTGTCGAGTGCCGCCCGCTCCTTGGCCTTTTCAGCCTCCCAGTTCACCTTCACCGCCTGCTCGTCGCCGAGGTCGGCATCGGAGAAGACATGGGGGTGGCGACGAATCAGCTTCTCGCTCACCGTGTCGACGATGTCGGCAAAGTCGAACAGCCCCTGCTCCTTGCCAAGCTGGGCATAGAACACCACCTGGAACAGCAGATCCCCCAGCTCCCCTTTCAGCCCCTGCCAATCTTCGGTCTCGATGGCGTCGGCCACCTCGTAGGCCTCCTCCAGGGTGTGCGGCACTATGGTCTGGAAGCTCTGCTTGAGATCCCAGGGGCAGCCCCCGTTCGGGTCGCGCAGTTTGGCCATGATGGCGAGCAGTTGGGGCAGGTCGTAACGTTGGGACATGGGATGTTCGCTTTTCTTGATGCTACCGGGAGAAAACAGTGACCGACCTGGCGGTCGGTCACGAGTGCAGTGTTGCGTACGATCAGAGGCGCTTGGCGCTGATCACGTCATTGAGCTGGCTGAGCTTGGCCAACGCCCGGTTGAAGGCGTTGATGTTGTAAATTTCCAGCTCCATGTCGATCTCGGCGGTCTGCTCACGCACGTTGGAGCGCGAACGCACCCCCATCACGTTGATCTTCTCGTTGGCAAGCACGGTGGTGATGTCGCGCAGCAAGCCGGACCTGTCGTTGGAGAGGATGCGGATGGTGAGACCGTAACCGCCGGAGTAGTTCTCCCCCCATACCGCGTCGATCAACCGCTCCGGGTTGCGGCGCGACAGCTCTTTGAGTTGCTCGCAATCCTCCCGGTGGATGGAGACGCCGCGGCCCATGGTGATGAAGCCCTGGATGGCATCCCCGGGGATCGGCTGGCAGCAGCGGGCGATGTGGGTCATCAGGTTGCCCACCCCTTCCACCACAATGTGATCCTTGGGCTTGTGGCGGAACGGCGCATTGGCCTTCTGTTCCAGCTTCTCCAGCAGGCGGCGATCTTCCTCCTCCGCCGTCGGCTTGTTGTAACAGGTGTCCAGGTAGTTGATCACCTGGTTGATGCGGATGTCGCCGCTGCCGATGCCGGCCAGCAGATCGTCGGTGCTCTCCAGATTGAAGCGGCGCAGCATGTTGCCCTTGTCGATCTTGGCCATGCTGAGGTTGTGGCGATCCAGCTCCTTGTCGAACAACTCGCGCCCGGCGACGATGTTCTTGTCCCGATCCAGCTTTCTGAACCAGGTGGCCACCTTGGCCCGCGCCCGGCTGGAGCGCAGGAAACCCGAGTTGGGGTTCATCCAGTCGCGGCTCGGGTTCGGTTCTTTCTGGGTGATCACCTCCACCTGATCGCCGGTCTGCAGCGCATAGGTGAACGGCACGATGCGGCCGTCGATCTTGGCGCCGATGCAGCGGTGGCCGATCATGCTGTGGACGTGATAGGCAAAGTCGAGGGGCGTGGCCCCCGCCGGCAGGTCGATGACATCCCCTTTCGGAGTGAACACATAGACCCTGTCCTCGAACACCTGACTGCGCAGATCCTCGAGCAGGGAGCCACTCTCGGAGAGATCCTCCTGCCAGGCGAGCAGCTTGCGCAGCCACTCGATCTTGTCTTCGAAGTTGTTGGCCTTGCCGCCGGCCTGAGCCCCTTCCTTGTAGCGCCAGTGGGCCGCCACACCGAGCTCGGCATCCTGGTGCATCTGATCGGTACGGATCTGGATCTCCACCGTCTTGCCCTCGGGCCCCACCACCACGGTATGGATGGACTGGTAGCCGTTGGGTTTGGGGTTGGCGACATAGTCGTCAAACTCGCGGGGAATGTGGTGGAAATGGGTGTGAACGATGCCGAGCGCCGCATAGCAATCCTGCAGCCGCTTGGTCACCACCCGCACCGCACGCACGTCGAACAGCTCGTTGAACTCGAGGTGCTTCTTCTGCATCTTGCGCCAGATGCTGTAGATATGTTTCGGCCGGCCGTAGACTTCGGCCTCGACCCCCGCCTCTTTCAGGGCATCGCGCAGGGACTGCACGAACTCGCGGATGTAGCGCTCCCGATCGAGGCGCTTCTCGTCGAGCTGTTTGGCGATCTGCTTGTAGGTATCCGGGTGCAGGTAGCGGAAGGCGAGATCCTCAAGCTCCCACTTGAGCTGACCGATGCCGAGCCGGTTGGCCAGCGGGGCGTAGATGTTGGTGATCTCCTGGGCCATCAGCACCCGGGTCTCTTCATCGGCCTTCTTCGCCTCCCGCAGGCAGGCGATCCGCTCCGCCAGCTTGATCACCACGGCGCGCACATCCTCGACCATGGCGAGCAGCATGCGCCGCACGTTGTCGACCTGCTCCGGCGAGGTTTCGCTGCGGTGGAGGGTCTGCAGGGAGCGGATGGCCTCCATCTCCAGCACCCCTTCCACCAGCTTGGCGATCTTGGGACCGAAGTCCTCGTCCATCCGCTCCTGGCTGATGAGACCGGCTTCGACGAAGGGATAGATGATGGCGGCCTTGAGGGTGCCGAGATCCATGCTGAGCATCAGCAGGATGCCCACCATCTCGACCCCGCGCACCAGCAGCCGGTTGGTGAGCGCTTCGTCACCGAGCGTCAGACAGTACTGGTAGACGGTTCGCAGCTGATCCTTGTCACTGTCACTCAGGGTGAGCGAGCTGACCCACTCCTCCAGGGTGAAGTTGTCTTTCAAATGAATATCGCGAACCGCAACCATGGTATCAATCCTTTAAATTATTGGGCCGAAGGCTGTCGCCCCCTCCCCTCATGAGATTGCCTCAAATGGGGATCTGCGGAGAATTTTTCAAGGCATATTGTCAAGAAAAACAATAGAGTTCTCCGTCAGGCCCTGCCGATTTACAAGGGTCTAGATTACCCCAATCATGCCTGCCCAGACAGCGTTATGGACGCCACCATCGTCAGCTGACGGCTGCCCTTTCATGGCACCGCCACCACGTCCGTTTTGCCCATCACCGCCCGTCTATTTGCGCTCGAACAGCGCCATGGACTCCAGGTGGCCGGTGTGCGGGAACATGTCGAGCATGCCGAGGCGCACCAGCTGGTAGCCCCCTTTCACCAGCACCTGGCTGTCGCGCGCCAGGGTGACCGGATTACAGGAAACGTAGACCACCCGTCTGGGTGAAAGTTTCACGACGTGCTCCATCACCTCGAACGCACCGGGACGGGCCGGATCCAGCAGCACCAGGTCGAACCCTTCCCGCGCCCAGGACATGCCGGCGATGTCGCCGCTCAAGTCCGCCTTGTAGAAACGTGCGTTCTCGATGCCGTTGCGACGGGCGTTCTCTTCGGCACGGGCCACCATGGCCAGCTCCCCTTCCACCCCCACCACTTCGCGGGCCTGACGGGCCAGCGGCAGGGTGAAGTTGCCGATACCGCAGAAGAGATCGAGCACCTTGTCATCCTTGCCCGCCTCCAGCCAGTTCAGTGCCTGCTCCACCATGCGCTGGTTGACCGGGCCGTTGACCTGGATGAAGTCACCGGGAGCGAACGCAAGAGACAGGCCATCCAGCGAGTAGGAGGGCGCAAACTGCTGGTGCAGCGGCTCAATCTGCTCATCGGCCGCCTGCAGATAGAGGTCGATCCCCTGCGCCTTGGCAAACTCGATCAGTTGCGCCCGATCCGCCTCGGTCGGCCGGCCGGTATGGCGCAGCAGCATCAGGATCCCCTGCTCGGCCTGGATAAGCTCCGCATGGCCCAGCTCACGCTGGCTCTTGAGGCGGTTGAGGCATTCGCGCAGCGGGGCGATCAGCGCGGAGAGCGGTTCAGCCAGCACCGGACAGCCACTGATCTCCACCAGATCGTTCGACTGGCGACGACGAAAGCCCACCCGGGTGCAGCGGCCGTTCTTGTCGAACTTGATGGCCAACCGGCAGACCCGGCGATAGGCGTGGGACTCCCCGCCCAGCACGGGCTCCAGCGCCGGGGGCTGGATGTTGCCGAGCCGCTCGAACAGGCTGACCAGGCCGGCCTCCTTGGCGGCGCGCTGATCCGCTTCGGCCAGGTGCTGAGCACTGCAGCCGCCGCACTCGCGGTAGTGGCTGCAGAAGGGGGCGATGCGATTGGCCGCCGGGGTCACCACCTGTTGCAGGGCGGCGTGGGCATACTGCTTCTTGTCTTCGAGGATGCGGGCCTTGACCTGCTCACCGGGCAACGCCCCTTCGATGAAGATCGCCTTGCCCTGGTGGCGGCCGATCCCGACGCAGTGGTGATCCAGGCTGTCTACCGTAAATTCAATACGTTGGGGCTGGGTGGATTTCTTTTGGGGCTTGAAAAACTGGGCCATAAAACTTGGTGCCTATAGGTGGCTATGTCATGATTGTGGAATCTGCAGCAGGCTATTGTCCCACAAGAATAATAGTATGACCAAATACGGCCTGTGGGCCCGCACCCGCTCGTTTACGCCATTGCCAACCCTGCTCTTCGGGGGATCATCCGCATGACCAAATACGGCCTTCGGGCGCGTGTGCTGGCCTTTACCATCTTGCCGACCCTGATCATCGGCGGCCTGATGGCCGGCTATTTCACCTTCCACCGCTATCAGCAGCTGGAAAACAACCTGATCGATCAGGGCATCAACATCATAGAGCCGCTGGCCATCGCCAGTGAATACGGGATGACCCAGCACAGCCGCGAATCGCTCAAGCGGCTGATCGGCCTCACCCACCGCAAGAACTCGCCGCTCATCAAGTCCATCGCCGTCTTCACCCAGGACAACCAGCTGTTCGTGACGTCCAACTACCACAGGGACTTCACCCGGCTGCGGCTGCCGGACGGCAGCCAGATCCCCGAGCTCACCAGCGTCACCCTCTATGGCGACGACATCATCTTGCGCACCCCGATCCAGGCCGAGACCAGCATGGACGGCTTCCCGCTGCCGAGCGACGTGGAGCCGCCGATGATCGGCTACATCTCCATGCAGATGACTACCGACCGGGCCATGATCCTGCAATACCGCGACACCTTCTTCGCGGTGATCATGGTGCTCATCGGCATCGCCTTCAGCACCCTGTTCGGCTTTCGGCTGGTCAAGAGCGTGACCCAGCCCATCACCGACATGGTGCAGGCGGTGCACAAGATCAGGGAGGGACGGCTCGACACCCGGGTCAGCGGTCAACTCACCGGCGAGCTGGACATGCTGAAAAACGGCATCAACGCCATGGCCAAGGCGCTCTCTGAATACCACGAGGAGATGCAGCAGAACATCGATCAGGCCACCTCCGACTTGCGCGAGACGCTGGAGCAGATCGAGATCCAGAACGTCGAGCTCGACATGGCCAAGAAGCGGGCGCAGGAGGCGGCGCGGGTCAAGTCGGAGTTCCTCGCCAACATGTCCCACGAGCTGCGCACCCCGCTCAACGGGGTCATCGGCTTTACCCGCCAGCTGCTCAAGACCAGCCTGACCCCGAGCCAGACCGACTACATGCAGACCATCGAGAAGTCGGCCCGCAACCTGCTCGGCATCATCAACGACATCCTCGACTTCTCCAAGCTGGAGGCGGGCAAGCTGCAGCTGGAGCACATCCCCTTCAGCCTGCGCGACACCCTCAACGAGACCATGCACCTGCTCGGCCCCAGCGCCCACGACAAGCAGCTGGAGCTCTCCCTGCAGGTGGATGCCGAGGTGCCGGACTACCTCACCGGCGACCCCATGCGCCTGCAACAGGTGCTGACCAACCTCACCGGCAACGCCATCAAGTTTACCGAGCGCGGCAACGTGGACGTGCGCATCGAGCAGACCGGCAGCCTCAGCGGCAACAAGGTGCGGCTCAACGTGCTGATCCGCGACACCGGCATCGGCATCTCGGAAGAGCAGCAGCGCCAGCTGTTTCAGGCCTTCAACCAGGCCGACTCCTCCATCTCCCGCCGCTATGGCGGCACCGGCCTGGGCCTCGTCATCACCCAGAAGCTGGTGCAGCAGATGGGGGGCCAGATCCGCTTCGAATCGGAACTCGGCAAGGGCTCTGTCTTCTCCTTCAGCCTGGATCTGGAGGTCTCCCCCCTGCCCCAGACCGACCGGTTGCCGCTGGATCGCATCCAGGGCAAGCGGGTCTGGCTGCTGGAACCGGATCCCTTCAGCCACTCCGCCATCTGCGCCCTGCTGGCGGAGTGGCAGCTGCAGGTGCACTCCCTGACCGGCGACGACCCCTGGCCCGAGATGAGCAGCCAGGACATGGTGATCATCGGCAGCGGTACCCAGCACAGCCCGCAGCAGGTGGTGGCGCGCCTCGACGGGCTGGATGGCCAGCAGAACACCATAGTGCTGCTCAGCAGCCACGAGCCTTCGCTCTACGAGGCCATGCTGGCCCACGGTGCCCAGCACTGCCTCTCCAAACCCATCAACCACCGCAAGCTGCTGCACGCCCTGCTCTCCCCCGAGGCGGCGCGCAGCGCCCCGCTGCCAGAGCCCTCCCCGCGCAGCGTGCAGGAGATCAAGGTGCTGGCGGTGGACGACAACGCCGCCAACCTCAAGCTGATCGCCGCCATGCTCAAGGAGATGGTGAGCCAGGTGGTGGTGTGCAAGAACGGCAAGGAGGCGGTCAGACTGGCCCAGAGCCAGCCGTTCGACATCATCTTCATGGATATCCAGATGCCGATCATGGACGGCATCAGCGCCACCCAGGCTATTCGCAGCCAGTCTCTCAACACCGAGACGCCCATAGTCGCGGTCACCGCCCACGCCATTCCCGGCGAGCGGGAGCGGCTGATCCGCCAGGGCATGGACGACTATCTGGCCAAGCCCATCGACGAGGCCATGCTGGCCAAGCTCATCACCGACTTCGCCCATCGTCGCCACCAGAATCACGCCAGCCAGCAGATCGACTGGTCGCTGGCGGTGCGCCAGGCGGCGGGCAAGCTGGATCTCGCCAAGGAGATGCTGACCATGCTGATGGCCAGTTTCGACGAGGTGGATCCTGTGCTGGAGGCGGCGCTCGCCGGCCAGGTGGAGGACAGCGAGGTGCTGGCCCAGCTCCATCGCCTCAACGGCGGCTGCGCCTACTCGGGGGTGCCTCGCCTGCAGCGGCTGCTCTCCCAGCTGGAGCAGCAGTTGCGAGACGGGGTGGCGGTGGCCGAACTCGAGCCCGAGTTGCTGGAGCTGCAGGATGCGATGGAGCAGGTGCGCCAGGAGGCTCCCCGCTACCTCGCCTGACCCGGTGGCCCGCTTTTTCTGACGCGGGCCCCGCCAGATGGTAAAGTTGCGCCGTTTCCACAGGAGTCGACATGACCAACAACGATATTTTGCGCCGCCTGCGCTACGCCCTCAGCATCAACAACGACCAGATGGTCGACATGTTCGCCAAGGGCAACCTGACCGTCACCCACACCCAGTTGCACGGCTGGCTGATGAAAGAGGCAGAAGAGGGTGAGGTGCAGGAGGCTGGCTTTGCCGCCTGCCCGGATTCGGCCCTGAGCCAGTTCCTCGACGGCCTGATCCTGGTGCGCCGCGGCGCGCGGGAAGATGCACCGCCCCAGGTGATCCCGAACCGGATCAACAACAACATGATCCTGCGCAAGCTGCGCATCGGCCTCAACTTCAAGGAAGAGGAGATGCTCGCCACCCTCAAGCTGGCGAACTTCAACCTCTCCAAGTCCGAGCTGAGCGCCCTGTTCCGCTCACGGGACCACAAGCACTACCAGGATTGCGGGGATCAGATCCTGCGCAACTTCCTCATCGGCCTCACCGCCAAGTATCGCGGCTGAACCATGGGCCGGCGTCTGCGCTCACCATCATCCCGCCTGCTGGCGGTGGGTGGGCGCCGTCGGCCATGGGGCAACTGCCGGCACTGGTATGCCCTCTGCCTCACCCTGCTGCTGAGCGCCTGTCAGCCAGCCCCCTATCGGCTCAACAACGACCATCAGAGCGCCAGCCAGAACGAGCGCATCGCCTTTCTGATCCTGCACTACACGGATGAAGACGATGAGCGTTCCCTGCGCCTGCTGACCGAGCCGGCCCATCAGGTGAGCGCCCACTACCTTATCCCGCGCGATACCGATGAGCGGCCGCTGCCGGTCTACCAGCTGGTGCCCGACAACCGGCGCGCCTGGCATGCCGGCCGCAGCCGCTGGCACCAGTATACGGGGCTCAATGCCAGCTCTCTTGGCATCGAGATCGTCAACCTCGGCTACCCGCCACAAGATGAGCTGCTGCCCGCCCACCAGCGGCGCTGGCAACCCTACACCCAGGCACAGATAGCCGCCCTCGGCCCCCTCACCCGCGAGCTGGTCGAGCGCTACCAGATCCCCCCCACCCAGGTGCTGGCCCACAGCGACGTCGCCCCCGAGCGCAAGCAGGATCCCGGCCCCCACTTCCCCTGGCGCGAACTGGCCCTGCGCTACGGGGTGGGCGCCTGGCCCGATGAAACCCGGCTGGCCGAGCTGCGCCAGCAGCCGGCGCCGGCCTGGGATGCCCTCGGCTGGCAGCAACGGCTGGCCCGCTACGGCTACGGCATCGCCCCGAGCGGCAACTGGGACGAGCAGAGCCGCGCCGTCCTGCGCGCCTTCCAGCTCCACTTTCGGCCCGCCCTGATCAGCGGTGAACCGGATGCCGAGAGCCAGGCCATCCTCACTGCCCTGCTCGAGCGTTACTTTCCCGAGCAACGCTGAGCTTCGCCCCAGACCACGAAAGAGGGACGCCACGGCGTCCCTCTTTCGCATTCTCAGTCGATTGCAGGTTCAGGCCTCCACCAGCAGCACCTCTATCCCGGCCTGACGCAGACCGGCCAGGGTCTCCGCCGCAATGGCGTCGTCGGTGATCAGGGTGTGGATGCGCCGGGTATCGACGATCTTGTGCAGGCTCAGCCGGCCAAACTTGCTGGAGTCGGTCACGACGATGATCCGCTCGGCCACGTGGCACATGCAGCGGTTGAGCCTGGCCTCGTCTTCATGATGGGTGCTGACGCCGCGCTCCAGATCGATGCCATCCACCCCGAGAAACAGCAGATCGAAGTGATAGTTCTGCAAGGAGAGATCCGCCTGGGCGCCGTAGAAGGAGAGCGACTTGCGGCGCAGGTGGCCCCCCGTCATCAGCAGCTCCACCCCTTCCGCCTCCAGCAGGGCATTCGCCACGTTCATGCCGTTGGTCATCACCACTATCTCTTGGTGATCGCGCAGGTGGCGCGCCACCTCCAGGGTGGTGGTGCCCGAGTCGAGAATGAGGCGACAACCCGGCTGCACCAGGCTCGCCGCCATGGCGCCGATGCGCTGCTTGACCGGGGTGTTGAGCACGCTCTTGTCGGCGATGGTGCGCTCGGCCACCGGCTGGCCGGATTCACACAACAGGGCGCCACCGTAGGCGCGCACCGCCACCCCCTGTTTCTCCAGAAATGCCAGATCGTTGCGGATGGTGACGGTGGAGACCTGATAGTGGCCGGCCAGCTCGTTGACCTGAACGCTGCCATTGCTGCGCAGCTGTTGAATGATGCGCTCCCGTCGCTCGCTGGTGCCGAGCACGCTCTTTTCGGTGGTTTGCATAGTCTCTCTGCCGGAGTCCTGTGGTGAAAGTAGAACTTTCACTTCGTTACGTTTCCCTATTAACACTCAGCCTCGATGGCAAATCAAGCTTTCATTGAATTGAAAAGTGCCGTCAGACTCCCTTAAGCAGCGAAAACACTTTCGATTCATTTCTTTTTGTGATCTTGCTCAAGATGCGAACACGCTTTTATTTCGTTTCGAGCGCCGTGCGCCTAGGGTAAAGAAAGAAATCGAAAGCAAAGCATCCTATTCAGGCCAAGAGGAAGAGGGAAATGAAATCAATGCTGGATCTGGTCGCACAACACAAGCAGGGGGAGCAGGTCGGGATCTACGCCGTCTGCTCCGCCCATCCGCTGGTGCTGGAGGCGGCCTTGCGACTGGCGGCGCAAGGGGACCAGCTGCTGCTGGTCGAGGCCACCTCCAATCAGGTGGATCAATTTGGCGGCTACACCGGCATGACACCGGCCGATTTTCGCGACCTGCTGCACCGGCTCGCCGCCGAGTGCGACTTTCCCTTGCAGCGGCTGGTACTGGGTGGGGATCACCTCGGCCCCAACCGCTGGCAGAGCGAGCCCGCCGAACAGGCCATGGCCCATGCCGAGGATCTCGTCGCCAGCTATGTCGCGGCCGGCTTCAAGAAGATCCACCTCGACTGCAGCATGTCCTGCCAGGGGGATCCGATGCCGCTGACCGACGAACTGGTGGCGGCGCGCGCCGCCC
>NZ_JBFODH010000027.1:59710-120625 GCF_040908225.1 Aeromonas sp. R5-3
GGTGGCGGCGCGCGCCGCCCGGCTGGCAAACGTGGCCGAGCAGACCGCCACAGAGCAATTTGGCCACTGCGACCTGGTCTATGTGATTGGCACCGAAGTGCCGGTGCCGGGCGGCGCCCACGAAGAGCTGGCCGAGCTGGCGGTCACCACGCCGGAGGCGGCACGCCACACCCTGGCCGCCCACCAGCAGGCCTTCGAGCAGGCCGGGCTGGCCCAGCTCTGGCCAAGGGTGATCGGTCTGGTGGTGCAGCCCGGGGTGGAGTTCGACCATACCCACGTCATCGACTACCACCCCGAGCGGGCCGCCCCCTTGAGCCGGATGATCGAGGCCTATCCCCATCTGGTGCTCGAAGCCCACTCCACCGATTACCAGACCCCGGACGCCTACCGCCAGCTGGTGCGCGATCACTTCGCCATCCTCAAGGTCGGCCCCGCCCTCACCTTCGCCCTGCGCGAGGCGCTGTTTGCCCTCGCCGCCATCGAGGAGGAGCTGGTGGTGGCCAAGGCCTGCTCGGGCCTGCGCCAGGTGCTGGAAGAGACCATGCTGGATCGGCCCGACTTCTGGCGCAGCCACTATCAGGGCAGCCCCAACGAGTGCCGGCTGGCCCGTGGCTACAGCTACTCCGATCGCATTCGCTACTACTGGCCCGACAGCCGGGTCGACGACTGTTACGCCCGGCTGCTGGCCAACCTGGCCGCCGAACCCATTCCCCTGCCGCTGCTCAGCCAGCACCTGCCGCTGCAATACCGCAAGGTGCGTCAGGGCTCGCTCTCGGCCAATCCCCATGACCTCATTCTCGATCAGGTGCAGGAGGTGCTGCGCCAATACGCGGCGGCCTGCAGCGCCGCCCCCGCCAGCCACTCCCGGCTGACCCCGGTTGTATAAGGAGTTGTAGAGATGATCCTTGGTTATCCAGAAGAGACGCTGCGGTCGGCCAACGGCCTGGCCACCGCCCGTGAAATTCGCCAGCAACCCGCCACCTGGCTGGAGACCCTCACCATGGTGGAGGAGTGCCGCGCCACCATTGAACGCTTCCTGCTGCCCCTGCTGTCACGGGGCAACCTGCGGGTGATCCTGACCGGAGCCGGCACCTCCGCCTTTGCCGGCCGCGCCCTCGCCCCCTATCTCAGTGCCCGCCTCAACGGCCGTTTCGAGGCGATCGCCACCACCGACATCGTCACCGATCCGGGCGAATACCTGGCACAGGACTGCCCGACCCTGCTCATCTCCTTCGCCCGCTCCGGCAACAGCCCGGAGAGCGTGGCGGCGGTCGAGCTGGCCAGCCAGCTGCTGAGCGAGTGCCACCACCTGGTGTTGACCTGCAACGGTGAGGGGGAGCTCTATCGCCGCTGTCAGAAGGATGCCCGCTCCCTGGCGCTGCTGATGCCGCCCCAGACCCACGACCGCAGCTTTGCCATGACCAGCAGCCTGACCAGCATGATGCTGAGCTGTCTGGCGGTGTTTCTGCCACGCCAGTTCAACCCGATCGCCAGCCAGCCGCTCATCGCGCTGGGGGATGCCATCCTGCCCCAGGCCGAACTGAAGGTGCCCGAGTGGGATCGACCGTTGCCGGAGCGGGTCATCTACCTTGGCAGCGGCAGCCTACAGGGGGTAGCCCAGGAGGCGGCCCTCAAGCTGCTGGAGCTCACCGCCGGCCAGGTGATGGCCATGCACGACTCCCCCACCGGCTTTCGCCACGGGCCCAAGTCGGCCATCAATCGGCAGACCCTGATCGTGCTGATGGTGTCCAACGATCCCTATACCCGCCAGTACGACCTGGACCTGCTCGGCGAGCTGCGCCAGGACGGCCATGCCGCCCGGGTGGTCGCCCTGGCCGACCGGCCGGATCCGCTCATCAGCGCCGGCGAACACATCTATCTGCCCGCCCCCCTCAACGGTGACGACGCCGAGCTGGCGCTCTGCTACCTGCTCTACGCCCAGTACTACGCCTTCCACACCGCGCTGGTGCTGGGCATCACCCCGGACAACCCCTGCCCGAGCGGGCGGGTCAACCGGGTCGTGCAGGGGGTCAACATCTATCCGTTCAACCAGCAAGGAGGCGCCTGATGCCGAACATAGTGCTGAGCCGTATCGACGAGCGCCTGATCCACGGTCAGGTCGGCGTGCAATGGGTCGGCTTCGCCGGCGCCAATCTGGTGCTGGTCGCCAATGACGAAGTCGCAGAGGACCCCATCCAGCAGAACCTGATGGAGATGGTGCTGGCAGAAGGCATCGCAGTGCGCTTCTGGCCGCTGCAGAAGGTGATCGACAACATCGGCAAGGCCGCCGATCGCCAGAAGATCCTGTTGGTGTGCAAGAGTCCGGCGGACTTTCGCACCCTGGTAGAGGGCGGGGTGCCCATCCCCCGCATCAACGTCGGCAACATGCACTACGCCGACGGCAAGCGTCAGATCCACAAGACGGTATCGGTGGACGAGTCGGACATAGCGGCGTTTCGCGCCCTGCAGGACGCCCACGTCGCCTGCTTTGTCCAGGGGGTGCCGACCGAACCGGCACAGGACATTTTCAACCTCATCTAATTAAGGACAATTGTGATGGAAATCAGTTTGTTGCAAGGGCTCTTGCTGGGCATGCTGGCGTTCTTCGCCGGGCTTGACCTGTTCAACGGCCTGACCCACTTCCACCGGCCCGTGGTACTGGGCCCGCTGGTGGGCCTGATCCTCGGCGACCTGCCCACCGGCATTCTGGTGGGCGGCACCCTGGAGCTGGTCTGGATGGGGCTGGCCCCGCTGGCGGGGGCGCAGCCGCCCAACGTCATCATCGGCACCATAGTCGGCGCCACCTTCGCCATCACCACCGGGGTCAAGCCGGATGTGGCGGTCGGGGTCGCGGTACCGTTCGCGGTGGCGGTCCAGATGGGGATCACCTTCCTCTTCTCGGTGATGTCGGGGGTCATGTCCCGTTGTGACCGGATGGCGGAACAGGGGGATGTGCGCGGCATCGAGCGGGTCAACTACCTGGCACTGCTGGCGCTCGGTTCCTTCTACTTCCTGTGCGCCTTCCTGCCCACCTACTTCGGGGCCGAACACGCCAAGACCGCCATCGACGTGCTGCCTGCCCGTCTCATCGACGGCCTCGGCGTCGCCGGCGGCATCATGCCCGCCATCGGCTTCGCCGTGCTGCTCAAGATCATGATGAAGAACGTCTACATCCCCTACTTCATCCTCGGTTTCGTTGCCGCCGCCTGGCTCAAGCTGCCGGTGCTGGCCATCGCCGCGGCCGCCCTGGCCATGGCCCTGACCGATTTCATGCGCAAGGACCCGGCGTCACAAGCCCGCCCCATCCAGGAGGAAACTGAAGATGGCATCTAACAACACCGCCACCCGGCTGGCCCAGGCGACCGAGCCGCAACCGACCCGCACCGTCTCCGACGACGTCTACGAAGATCAGCACCTCGGGGCCGAGCTGACCCGCCAGGACATCAACCGCTTCGCCTGGCGCTCCCTGCTGCTGCAGGCCTCCTTCAACTACGAGCGGATGCAGGCCTCCGGCTGGCTCTACGGCCTGCTGCCGGCCCTGCAAAAGATCCACACCAATCCCAAGGATCTCTCCCGGGCGATGAAGGGGCATATGGGCTTTTTCAACACCCACCCCTTCCTGGTCACCTTCGTGATGGGGATAGTGCTGGCGATGGAGCGCTCCAAGCAGAACGTCAACAGCATCCAGAGCACCAAGATCGCGGTCGGCGCCCCGCTCGGCGGGATCGGCGATGCCATGTTCTGGCTCACCCTGCTGCCCATCTGCGGCGGCATCGGCGCCGATTTGGCGCTGCAGGGTTCCATCATGGGGGCGGTGGTCTTCTTCCTGCTGTTCAACCTGGTGCACTTCGGCCTGCGCTTCGGTCTGGCGCACTACGCCTATCGCATGGGGGTGGCCGCCATTCCGCTCATCAAGGCCAACACCCGCAAGGTGGGCCATGCCGCCTCCATCGTCGGCATGACGGTGATCGGCGCCCTGGTCGCCACCTATGTGCGGCTCGGCACCACCCTGGAGATCACCGCCGGCGATGCGGTGGTGAAACTGCAGGCGGACGTGCTCGACAAGCTGATGCCCGCCTTCCTGCCGCTGCTCTACACCCTGGCCATGTATGGGCTGATCCGCCGCGGCTGGAGTCCGCTGCGCCTCATCGTCATCACGGTCGTGCTGGGCATCGTCGGCAAGTTTGCAGGCTTCCTCTAATCCGGTGCCGGCACCAGGCCGGCCCTTTGCTGTAAAGGAACAGATTATGTTGGGCATCATCATTTGCGGACACGGCGGCTTCGCCAGCGGCATGGAACAGGCCATGTTGCAGATCCTCGGCGAGCAGGAGGCGGTGGTCGCCATCGACTTTCCCGAGTCCTCCACCACGGCCCTGCTGCAGGATCAGTGCGAAACCGCCCTGACCCAGGTGGAACGAGGGGATGGGGTGGTCTTTCTGACCGATCTGCTGGGGGGAACCCCGTTTCGGGTCGCCTCCACCCTGGCGCTGCGCCAGCCCGGGCGAGAGGTGGTCACCGGCACCAATCTGCAGCTGCTGCTGGAGATGGTGATGGAACGCGGCGAGCTGACCCCGTCCCAGTTTCGCGAACAGGCGCTGTGCTGCGGTCATCGCGGCCTCACCAGCCTGGTGGACGAGCTGGCGCGCGAGCGGGCCGAGACCCTGGCCGAGGAGGGGATCTAGATGGCAGAGCGGATCCGCGCCCGCCGCCTGCTGACCGAGCAGGGCTGGCTGGAACATCAGGTACTGACCCATGAGGGGGGCGTCATCACCGCCATCGGCCCCATCCCGGCCAACGACCCGGTGCGGGAGGTCGAGCTGCTGGTGCCCGCCCTTATCGATGGCCATGTCCACGGCGGGGCCGGCGTCGACGTGATGGACGAGGCGGCCGACGCCCTGGCCCATCTCTCCCTTGCCAAGGCGGCGGAAGGGGTGGGTGCCTTCCTCGCCACCACGGTCACCGCCCCGCTGCCCGCCATCCTCAGCACCCTGGGTCGCATCGCCGATGCCATGGCGAGCCCCCTGCCGGGCGCGCAACTGCTCGGCAGCTATCTGGAGGGGCCCTATTTTACCCCGGACAACAAGGGTGCCCATGACCCGGCCCTGTTCCGGGAGCTGGACCTGGCGGAGCTCGACCGGCTGCAACAGGTGGCGCGAGGCACCCTGAAAGTGGTCGCCCTCGCCCCCGAGAAGGCCGGGGCGCTGGCCGCCATCCGTCATCTCAAGCAGGCCGGCATTCGGGTGATGCTGGGTCACTCCGCCGCCGACCACGACACCACCATGGCGGCGTTGGCGGCGGGGGCCTCCGGGCTGGTGCACTGCTTCAACGGCATGCGCGGCCTGCACCACCGGGAACCCGGCATGGTCGGCGCGGGGCTGGTGCATCCCGGTGCCTGGCTGGAGCTCATCGCCGACGGCCACCACGTTCACCCGAGCGTGCTCAGACTCTGTCACTGCTGCGCCAGGGATCGCCTGCTGCTCATCACGGATGCCATGCGCGCCGCCGGCATGCCGGACGGCCACTACCTGCTCGGCGACTATCGGGTGGAGATGAAGGACGGGGTGGTGCGCACCGAAAGCGGCGGCCTGGCGGGCAGCACCCTCACCCTGCTCGGCGCCGTGCGCAACATGGTGCAGCTGGCCGGCGTGCCGCTGGAGGAGGCCATCCGCATGGCTTCGCTGGCACCGGCCAGGATGCTGGGGATGGAACATCGCCTCGGCTCGCTGGCCGTCGGCAAGCAGGCCAACCTGCTCGCCCTGACAGCGGAACTCAATCAACAACACATCTGGGTGGCCGGCCGGGAGATCCTCCCCGCCCCAACCCCGCTCTCTTTCCCTGAAGCTGGTGCCCGCCAGGGTGCCAAGGAGTCCTCATGTATCTGATCTCGTCCCACGAAATGCTTAAAGATGCCCAGCGCCGCGGCTATGCGGTGCCCGCCTTCAACATCCACAACCTGGAGACCGTCGAGGTGGTGGCTCGCACCGCCGCCAAGCTGAACTCCCCGGTGATCCTGGCCGCCACGCCCGGCACCTACCGCCACGCCGGGGTCGAGTACCTAGTTTCCATCTGCGCCTCGGCCGCCCACCAGTACCGCATTCCGCTGGTACTGCATCTGGACCACCACGAGGACGAGCAGGATATCCACTACAAGGTCGAGGCCGGCATCCACTCCGCCATGATCGACGCCTCCCACCTCTCGTTCGAGGAGAACGTCGCCAAGGTGCAGCGGGTCGTCACCTTCTGCCACCGCATGGGGGCGAGCGTGGAAGCCGAGCTGGGCCAGCTCGGCGGCCAGGAGGATGACCTCATCGTGGACGCCGCCAACGCCCATCTGACCGACCCGGACAAGGCGGCCGAGTTTGTGGCGCGCACCGGCATCGACTCCCTAGCCGTCGCCATCGGCACGGCCCACGGCCTCTACAAGGAGGAGCCGCGCCTGGACTTCGAGCGCCTCGCCGCCATCCGGGCCAGGGTAGCGGTGCCGCTGGTGCTGCACGGTGCCTCCGGCATTCCCGACCGGGACGTGCGCCGCTGCATCGAGCTCGGGGTGTGCAAGGTCAACGTGGCAACCGAGCTCAAGATCGCCTTCTCCGACGCCATGAAGGCGTTCCTAGCCTCCAACCCCGATGCCAGCGACCCGCGCCAGTATCTGGTGCCCGCTATGGCCGCCATGGAGGAGGTGGTCGCCGCCAAGATCCGCATGTGCATGAGCGACGGCAAGCTCTGAACATCGCAGGAGGCAGTGCAAGTCTGACCGCCACCGACCTTTCCATCATGCTTGGTTACAACAAAAAGGGACGCCGTGGCGTCCCTTTTCTCTTCGTATGGCGGGGCTCAGCCCCTGCCGACAGATCAGATCCCCTGACGGGCTTCCTGCATCAACAGGCGCATGTCGCTGACCGCCTTGGCCAGGCCGTCGAAGGCAGCACGGCCGATGATGGCGTGGCCGATGTTGAGCTCATAGAGCTCGGGGATGGCGGCGATGGCCTTGACGTTGTGGTAGTGCAGGCCGTGGCCGGCATTGACCTTCAAGCCCTTGCCGGCGGCATAGGAGGCACCGGCGGCGATGCGCTTGAACTCGGCGTTGCGTTCGGCATCCGTGGTGGCATCGGCGTAGCGACCGGTGTGGATCTCGATGAAGGGTGCACCGCTCGCGGCGGCCGCATCGATCTGGATGGGGTCGGCATCGATGAAGAGCGACACCTGGGCGCCGACGGCGGCCAGACGGGTCACCGCATCGGTCACCTTGTCCAGCTGGCCGGCCACGTCCAGGCCCCCCTCGGTAGTCACCTCGGTGCGCTTCTCCGGCACCAGGCAGACGAAGTGAGGCTTGATACGGCAGGCGATGCCGACCATCTCCTCGGTCACCGCCATCTCCAGGTTCATTCTGGTCTGGATGGTCTGGCGCAGGATCTCCACGTCACGGTCGGTGATGTGGCGGCGATCTTCCCGCAGGTGCACCGTGATGCCATCCGCACCGGCCTGCTCGGCCACGAAGGCGGCCTGTACCGGATCCGGATACTGGGTGCCCCGGGCATTGCGCAGGGTGGCGATATGATCGATGTTCACACCCAGATAGATTTCGCTCATTGACGACTCCTTGAAGCTCTTCACTGTTAACTGTGCAGCTGGCGCCTAGGCGCCAGCGCCGATATCCGTATGTCACGTGGGGGGTTGCAGGTTGCAACCCGCGGCAGAGGCACAAGGCCGGCAGGCGTTCAGCCCTGGCCTGCGCCTCTGCGCTTTAAAAACAGCTCCCGGCTCTTCAACTGACGCCGTCCCAGATAGGGTTGCAGCGCCAGCCGGCTGAAACGCTTGGCCGCCTGCAACAGGGGGGGAGTATCGAAGCGCCCCTCGGCAAAGGCCAGCAGGTGCGCGCCGAGAAACAGGGTACGGGGATCCGGCGCCCGCTCGCAAGCGACAAAGCCCAACTCCCGCTCGAAGCCGTAGAGCAGGGTTGGCTCAATTGGCGACTCGTCATCCGCCGTGTACTCGAAGTCCACCGCATAACCCAGCGCCTGCAACAGCAGGAACTCGAAGCGGCGCAGCGGCAGCTCCGGCGTCTCGCCGTCGGCCAGCGCCATGATGGCGCGGGCATAGGCATCGAACACCTCGGGGAAGGGGGTGTGCGCTTCCAGCAGGTAGTAGACCAGCTCGTTGAGATAGAGGCCGTAGAAGAGGCGATCGCCACCGAGGCGCAGGGAGTGATCCGGGCACTCGACCTGGGTGAGATTCTTGAGATCCCCCTTGCCACGCCAGGCGATGGTGAGCAGGGTAAAGGGTTGCAACAGCCCCTTCAGAGGCGAGCGTGGCCCGCGAGAACCGCGAGCCACCAGGGTAAAACGGCCACTATCCTGGGTGAAAACCTCGACCAGCTGGCTGGTCTCCCGATAGGGCCGACTGTGGATGACGAAAGCCGGGGTCAGCAATCAGTCGTCGCCATAGCCGAGACTGCGCAGGGCGCGCTCGTCGTCAGCCCAGCCGGACTTGACCTTGACCCACAGCTCGAGGTGCACCTTGTTTTGGAACAGCCGTTCCATGTCGATGCGGGCCTCGGTGCCGATGGTCTTGATCTTCTCGCCCTTGTTGCCGATGACCATCTTCTTCTGGCCTTCGCGCTCCACCAGGATCAGGCCGTGGATGTGGTAAAGGCCGTTCTCTTCCACCTTGAAGCGCTCGATCTCCACCGTCACCGAGTAGGGCAGCTCCTCACCGGTGAAGCGCATCAGCTTCTCGCGGATGATTTCGGAGGCCATGAAGCGGGAGGAGCGGTCGGTCACGTAATCTTCCGGGAAGAAGTGGACGTTTTCCGGCAGCAGATCCTTGGCCCACTCGCGGATTTTCTCCACGTTGGTGCCCTTCTCGGCGCTGATGGGCAGGATGTGAGAGAAGTTCATCTGCTGGCCCAGCCACTCCAGGTGGGGCAGCAGATCCTCTTTCTCTTTGACGTTGTCGATCTTGTTGACCGCCAGCACCACGGGACACTTGAGGTTGCGCAGTTTACCCAGCACCATCTCGTCGTCTTTGGTCCAGTGGGTGCCGTCGACCACGAACACCACCATGGCCACGTCCCCCAGCGAACTGGTGGCGGCGCGGTTCATCAGGCGGTTGATGGCCCGTTTCTCTTCAATGTGCAGACCCGGGGTATCCACGTAGATGGTCTGATAGTTCTCCTCGGTGTCGATCCCCAGGATCCGGTGACGGGTAGTCTGGGGCTTCTTCGAGGTGATGCTGACCTTCTGGCCAAGCAGCTTGTTGAGCAGGGTGGACTTGCCCACGTTGGGGCGGCCCACGATGGCGACAAAGCCGCAATAAGTGCTATCTGTCATGACAGTTTTTCCAATGCTTGCTGCGCAGCGGCCTGTTCGGCCTTGCGACGGCTGGTGCCGACCCCGACCAGCGGACCATCCAGGCCTTCCACCTCACACTGGACGGTGAACTCCTGGTTGTGGGCTTCGCCCTTGACGTTGGTCACTGTGTAGGTCGGCAGGGATTTGCGGCTTCCCTGCAGAATTTCTTGCAGACGGGTCTTGGGATCCTTCTGCTCTATGCCCGGCTTGATCTCGTCCAGGCGGCTGGCGTACCAGCCCAGCAGCAGGGTCCGTACCGTCTCAAGATTGGTATCCAGATAGACGGCACCGATCACCGCCTCGACCGTGTCGGCCAGAATGGATTCACGGCGAAAACCGCCGCTTTTCAGCTCGCCCGGCCCCAGGATCAGGTGATCCCCGAGGTCGAACTCCCGGCCCAGTTCGGCCAGGGTCTTCTCGCGCACCAGGGTGGCGCGCATCCGGCTGAGATCCCCTTCCGCCGCCTGCGGGAAGCGGTGGAACAGATCGTCGGCAATCACCAGACTCAAAATGGAGTCACCCAGAAATTCCAGTCGCTCGTTGTGACGGGAGCCGGCGCTGCGGTGAGTCAGCGCCCGGGTCAGCAGTTCTTGATCCTGAAAGACATGCCCGAGACGGGACTGCAGTCTGTTCATCTTGATATTCATTTACTTGATTCCGCCAATGCGGTTGAAGCGCACCCCTGTCGGTACCCAGCTCGGCAGCAGGGAGCCTTCTTCGCGCTCGAATTCAAAACTTATCCAGATAGCGACCGCCTTGCCCACCAGGTTCTGCTCGGGCACGAAGCCCCAGAAACGGCTGTCGGTACTGTTGTCACGGTTGTCCCCCATGACGAAGTACTGACCTTCCGGTACGACCCACTCGTCGGGGTAGGTGCCGGGCTGGCGGTAGTAACGGCCGACCATATCGGGCATCAGCGGGTTGCGCAGGGTCTCGTGAGACACCTCGCCCAGCTGCTCGGTATAGCGGTCAAGCGGGATCCCCATCTGGGTAAATTCACCCCTTTGTTCAAACTTGACGTCGAGCTTCTGGAAGCCCGGGCACGTTTTCCCTTCCTGTTCCTCGCATTTGGGCCGGATCATCAGCTCCTTGTTGCGATAGATGACCCGATCCCCCGGCATGCCGACTACGCGCTTGATGTAGTCCACCCGGGTATCCAGCGGATACTTGAACACCACCACGTCGCCGCGCTTGGGTTCACCGGTCTCGAGAAACTTGGTATTGGTCACCGGATCCTTGAGGCCGTAGGCAAACTTCTCCACCAGGATGAAATCGCCCACCAGCAGGGTGGGCATCATGGAACCAGACGGGATCTGGAACGGTTCGAAGATGAAGGAGCGCAGGATCAGTACGAGGGTGATGACCGGGAAGACCCCGGCGGTCTGTTCGATCCAGACCGGCACGGGGGCCACCTTGGCCAGGGTTTTCTCGTCCAGATGGGCGCCGCCGTGGGCACGGGCCACGGCAATCTTGGCGGCCCGCTGCTTGGACCAGATCATCTTGTCCAGACACCAGATAACACCGGTGATCGCGCAGACCACCACCAGGATCAGGGAAAACGTGCTTGCCATCTATTAATCCTTTCCGACGTGGAGAATTGCGAGGAAGGCTTCCTGCGGCACGTCGACACGGCCCAGAGACTTCATCCGTTTCTTGCCTTCTTTCTGCTTGTTCAGCAGCTTCTTCTTACGACTCACGTCACCACCGTAGCACTTGGCGGTCACGTCCTTGCGCAGGGCCTTGACGGTACTGCGAGCGATGATCTGGTTGCCGATGGCAGCCTGGATGGCGATATCGAACATCTGGCGCGGGATCAGCTCGCGCATCTTCTCCACCACCTGGCGACCGCGGTACTGGGCGTTCTCCTTGTGGGTGATGATGGCCAGGGCGTCGACCCGCTCGCCGTTGATCATGATGTCCAGACGGACCATGTCGGAGGTTTCGAAACGCTTGAAGCCGTAGTCCAGCGAGGCGTAACCGCGGCTGGTGGACTTGAGGCGGTCGAAGAAATCGAGCACCACTTCCGCCATCGGGATCTCATAGGTCAGTGCCACCTGCTTGCCGTGGTAGACCATGTTGGTCTGCACGCCGCGCTTCTCGATACAGAGGGTGATCACGTTGCCCATGTACTCCTGCGGCAGCAGGATGTGACACTCGGCGATCGGCTCACGCATCTCCTTGATGCTGGTGATGGCGGGCATCTGGGCCGGGCTGTCGATGTGGATGGTGGTGCCGTCGGTCTGCTCGATCTGGTAGACCACGGTCGGCGCCGTGGTGATCAGATCCAGATCGTACTCACGCTCCAGCCGCTCCTGGATGATCTCCATGTGCAGCATGCCGAGGAAGCCGCAACGGAAACCGAAGCCCAGTGCGGTGGAACTCTCCGGCTCGTAGAACAGGGAGGCGTCGTTGAGCGACAGCTTCTCCAGTGCATCGCGGAAGGACTCGTAGTCATCGCTGGAGATGGGGAACAGACCGGCATAAACCTGCGGCTTCACCTTCTTGAAGCCAGCCAGCGCCTTCTCGGCACCGTGTTTGGCCAGGGTCAGGGTATCGCCCACCGGCGCGCCGTGGATGTCCTTGATGCCGCAGACGACCCAACCTACCTCGCCGCAGCCCAGACCGTCGGTATCCACCTGCTTGGGTGTGAAGATACCGATACGATCGACACCCCAGGTCTGGCCGGTGCTCATTACCTTGATCTTGTCGTTCTTCTTGAGCGAACCGTTCTTGATCCGCACCAGAGAGACGACGCCCAGATAGGAGTCGAACCAGGAGTCGATGATCAGCGCCTGCAGCGGGGCATCCGGATCCCCTTCCGGAGACGGGATCTTGGCCACGATCTCTTCCAGCACCAGATCGACACCGAGGCCGGTCTTTGCGGAGCAGCGCACCGCGTCGACCGCGTCGATGCCGACAATGTCCTCGATCTCTTCGGCAACCCGCTCTGGCTCGGCGGCCGGCAGGTCGATCTTGTTCAGCACCGGCACCACTTCCAGGTCCATTTCCATGGCGGTGTAGCAGTTGGCCAGAGTCTGTGCCTCAACCCCCTGGCCGGCATCCACCACCAGCAGTGCCCCTTCACAGGCCGCCAACGAGCGGGAGACCTCGTAGGAGAAGTCCACGTGGCCCGGGGTGTCGATAAAGTTCAGCTGGTAGGTGTTACCGTCTTGTGCCTGGTAGTTCAGGGTCACACTCTGTGCTTTGATGGTAATGCCGCGCTCGCGCTCCAGTTCCATGGAGTCAAGCACCTGAGCCTGCATCTCGCGGTCGGACAGGCCGCCACAAGTCTGGATCAGACGGTCCGACAGGGTCGATTTACCGTGGTCGATGTGCGCAATAATCGAAAAGTTACGAATGTGTTTCATCGAGCAAGAATCACTCAAAATTAGGTTAGGGCCGGATATGGAGGCAGGATTTTACTGGATAACCCGGTCGACGGCCAATCTTTAGTCGACGAAGCACCAGAAATAGCGGCCTGCACGGTCAGGAGAGGTGGCGGGTGGGCAAGACCACACCCAGCATGCGGGGACCATAGGCCCCCTGATCGAGCCGGTTGGAAAAGTAACGAACCAGTGAAAAACCGACGAGGCCCCCCAGCAGGCAGCAGAGGATGGTGACCCCCTCCCCCGCAGAGAGCAGGGGGGCCAGCCAGAGTTGCCCCAGCAGGGCCCCCGCCAGCAGACAGAACAGTGGCAGCACATAGACCAGCGCGGCCCCCTGCAGGATGCTCGCCTGGGGAATGCCGAGCCTCACCTGCTGGCCGACGCTCACCTCGGCGGTGAGCGCCACCCGCAGTCGCTGCGCTTTCAATGGAAACGCCTTGGCCACCGTGCCGGTGCCGCAGTTGGACTGTTGATGACAACCGCTGCAGGCGGAGCGCCGTTCGCACTCCACCCAGGCATGTTCTCCATCAATGGCCACCACGGTCGCCAGCTCTTCGCTCATTCCACTCACAAGACGGTTCCACAATAACGAAAGATAGATTGACCCAATCTGAACACGGCTGCCGGCCTTGGGCAAGCAGCCGCGTCTGACGGCTTACTGTACGGCCTCGTTGCGGGCCAGCGGCTGCACCGATTCGGCAATCCGCTTGGCGGTCTCGGCCGGCACTTCCCCGACCACGGTTATCTCGACCCCTACGTCATTGACGAAGCTCACCAGCGAGGTGGCGCCCTGGCGGATCAGCTGCTGACGCACCGCCTGCTTGGGATCGACCCGGGCCACGTAGACCGAGAGATCCACCAGCCCGTCGGAGAGCATCATGTAATCCACCGGCAGACTGGTAGTCACCAGCTGGTGACGATCCCGGGAGAGCACCTTGAAGCCTTCAGGCAGCCAGGTGAGGTGCCAGTTCAGCTGCTGCTGCGGCGCCGGATAGGCATCTTCCAGCGCCAGCGCCTGGGGCAGCTTGCTGCTGGCCAGCTTCACCAGCCAGGGAGCCGGCGCAGGGAGCCGATCCAGATCCACCCCCAACACCTGCTCCACCAGATTTCCTTCCCGATCCACCATATCCACCCGCAGCAACAAGCTGCTCTGCTCGTCAATCCAGAGCACGAAGCCGTACTTGTCGGCCTCCTTGGGCACCAGCCGCACCACCTGTGCCACCAGCCCGGCAGCCCGGCTGCGGCCGGCCAGCACAGGATCATAGCTCTCCAGCACCCGTGGCAGCGGCATTCTCACCAGGGTGACCCACACGCCGGGGAAACGCGCCCCCTTGAGGGTGTAGGGTTCATGGGTATTTTCAAAAAAGGTGTACTCGTCCTGGCGCTGCAGGTACTCGATGGTCTTGCCATCGAGGTAGCTGAGGTGAGCCACCTCCTTGCCATCGATCACGCCGTGGCTGAAGCGGATAGGCTCGAGTCGCCCCTGCCGGGCCTTGACCATGGACAATTCGAAATTCTGTTGCGAGACGGCACTCTGCATCTGCTGCAACAAGGCCTCGGCCGACTTGTCGTCGGCCGAGGCCTTGGCACTGATCAACAGGAGAGAGGCCAGCAAAATACGGCTGGACTGGCGCACGTTCTGATCCCTAATCCGTTATTCCTGAATCTGCTTGTCTTGCAGCAGACGCTGTTGCAACTGGTGGTCGCGCAGGAAAGCGTTGATGCGCTCGCGCTGCTCCTGCATCTGCTGTTCGCTCAACCCCTGCTGACGCTGGGTCGCACGATTGCCGTCCTGCGGATAGTGCACGCTCACCGGCGAGGCACTGCCACCAACGGGGATAGTGTTGAGTACCGGGTTGGTCGGCACACCGTCCTGCCCCTGATACTGCTGCACCCCGAAGATGACAGCGGCAGCGACCGAGGCGGCGATGGCGTATTGCCCTACCTGCTGGCCGGCGCGGCGCAGGAACGGCACTATGGTGGCGGTCTTGGCGGTACCCGGCTGCGGTGCGGCAGGTTTGCTCTCCACCGGCTTGGGCGCCAGTATGGTAGGCTCATCTTCCAGCGCAGCCATGATGCTGTCGCTCAGATCCAGTTGCAGATTGACCGGCAGGTCCCCCCGCATGGCATCACCAATCAGGTGGTAACGAGACCAGGTCTCTTGCAGAGCCGGATCCGTTCCCAGCTCGTTCAGAACCTCAACATCGCTCAAGTCACCGTCCATCAGGGCCGAGAGTTGCTCTTTATTTGCCATAAGTTAACCTGTCTTTCCCCAGTTAATTCTCGATCAGAGGTTGCAGCTTTTTATCGATTGCTTCCCTCGCCCGGAAGATGCGGGATCTCACCGTACCCACCGGACAATCCATGATTTCGGCAATCTCTTCGTAGCTCAGCCCTTCCAGTTCTCGAAGGGTGATAGCTGTCCTCAAGTCTTCCGGCAAAGCTTCTATGGCAGAAAACACGGTGCGCTTGATCTCGTCGGTCAGCGTCAGGTTTTCCGGGGTGGCCACCTCTTGCAAGGCTTCGCCACCGCCATAGTATTCTGCCTCTTCTGCCTCTACGTCACTGCTGGGCGGCCTGCGCCCCTGAGAGGTCAGATAATTCTTGGCCGTGTTCACGGCAATCCGGTACAACCAGGTGTAAAAGGCGCTCTCGCCACGGAATGTCGGCAGCGCGCGGTAAGCCTTGATGAAAGCCTCCTGCGCCACATCCGGTACATCGCCCGGATTGTTGACATACCTGGCCACCAGGTTGACCACCTTGTGCTGGTATTTTTTTACCAACAGGTTGAATGCATTTTTATCGCCACGCTGGACCCGTTCAACCAGCTGTTCGTCCAGTAGATTCTGGTCGCTCATCAGAGCCGTAAAACCCCCATCAGGTTATCGTTTTTCTTTTCCGGCCCTTCCTAAGCGCACAAGTTCAGACAGGAGGAATCAGGGAAAGTTCGCTTGCATTGAAAAAAATGTGACGCAGGCTGCATCACCACCCTCGCTTGGGCTACCATGGTGCCAGTTCTTAATCCAGGCCAATGATACTTATGAAAGCAAGTGTTGAATACCTTTGCGACGTACTGATCATTGGCAGCGGTGCCGCCGGTTTGTCTCTCGCGTTGCGATTGGCAGACCAGGCCAAAGTCCTGGTTCTGAGCAAGGGGCCCATCAGTGAAGGGGCCACTTTCTATGCGCAAGGAGGCATCGCTGCCGTGTTCGACGAGACCGACAGCATCGAATCCCACGTGAGCGACACGCTCAACGCCGGGGCCGGGTTGTGTGACCCGGCCGTGGTGGAGTTCACCGCCCGCAACGCCCGCGACTCCATCCAGTGGCTGATCCAGCAGGGGGTCCCCTTCGATCAGGAGGAGGACGCCGAGGGCGAATCCCACTATCACCTGACCCGCGAAGGGGGCCACAGCCATCGCCGCATCTTCCACGCGGCGGATGCCACCGGCAAGGCGGTGCAGCTCACCCTGATCGACCAGGTGCGGGCTCACCCCAACATCCAGCTGATGGAGCGCTTCAACGCGGTCGACCTTATTACCACCCGCAAGCTGGGTCTGCCGGGCAACCGGGTACTGGGCGCCTATGTCTGGAACCGCAACGCCGAGCAGGTCGAGGTGATCCGCGCCCGTTTCGTGGCGCTGGCCACCGGTGGTGCCTCCAAGGTGTACCAGTACACCTCCAACCCGGACGTCAGCTCCGGTGACGGCATCGCCATGGCGTGGCGCGCCGGCTGCCGGGTGGCGAACCTGGAGTTCAACCAGTTCCACCCCACCAGCCTGTTCCACCCCGATGACCCCAACTTCCTGCTGACCGAAGCCCTGCGCGGCGAGGGGGCTTACCTACGTCGCCCCGACGGCAGCCGCTTCATGCCCGACTTCGACGAGCGGGCCGAGCTGGCCCCGCGGGACATAGTCGCCCGCGCCATCGACCACGAGATGAAGCGGCTCGGTGCCGACTGCATGTATCTGGACATCAGCCACAAGCCAGCCGATTTCATCATCAAGCACTTTCCCACCATCCATGAGCGCTGCCTCGCGGTCGGCATCGACATCACCAAGGAGGCGATGCCCATCGTCCCTGCCGCCCACTACACCTGCGGTGGCGTGATGATCGACAACAACGGCCAGACCGACATTCCCGGCCTCTACGCCATCGGCGAGGTGACCTACACTGGGCTGCATGGTGCCAACCGGATGGCCTCCAACTCCCTGCTCGAATGCGTGGTCTATGCCCATCAGGCGGGGGCCGACATCCTGGCCAAGCTACCGATGAGCGTGGAGCCGCCCCGTCTGCCGGTGTGGGACGAAAGCAAGGTGGAAGATTCGGATGAACTGGTGGTGATTCAGCACAACTGGCACGAGCTGCGGCTGATGATGTGGGACTACGTGGGGATAGTGCGTACCAACAAACGTCTGGCCCGCGCCAAGCGCCGCATCGACCTGCTCAAGCAGGAGGTGCAGGAGTACTACGCCAATTTCCGGGTCTCCAACAACCTGCTGGAGCTGCGCAACCTGCTGCAGGTGGCCGAGCTCATCGTCAACTGCGCCCTGCAGCGCAAGGAGTCGCGCGGCCTGCACTACAACCTGGACTACCCGGACATGCAGCCTGACTCCAAGCCGACCGTGCTGACACCGGAGCGGGATTGATCTTTTCGCTCAGCAATGAGCCTGAAGGTCCCGCGGCCTGCACTGCTGCAACCCGGACTATCCGGACATGCAGCCGGACTCCAAGCCGACCGTGCTGACGCCGGAGCGGGACTAACCTCTGCCGCAAGCAACAAGCAGTAACACCAAGATGACCTCGCTCCGGCGGGGTCATCTGTTTTATGGGGAAGAGAGGCTAGCGGGTCGGCTGGGAGAAGTGGATGGCGCGAGCCAGCGTGCGGTAGTGGGCCGGTGCCAGCGCATCGCTGAACAGCCAGAGCCGGCTGGCGGGACGCTCCAACGCTACCAGCTGCAGCCAGAGTACCCCGGGCCAGATGCGGCTACCCGCCCCCAGCTGATAACGGTTGCCCTGCCAGCTGAGCCACTGCCCGTCCCACTCCAGCACGCCGGTCATCCGGCTCGTGTCGAGCCAGGCTCGCCACAACCCCAGACCCCAGCAGGGTAGCAACAGTGCCCACTGCCAGCCGTGGATCAGGGCGGCCAGCGGCCACAGGATCAGCAGAAACAGCGACAACAGCAGCAGACGCTGCTGTCTGGAGACGGTGACGGGCATCGACACCCGTACGGATGGATCAGCGCTGGCGATCGTGACGGGCCTGATTGCGTTCCAGGATCAGCGGGATCATGGCGGCGAAGGCGGGGTCTTCCGGCACGCCGTGGCCCATGCTCCAGCGGAACAGCTCCGGATCCTCGCACTCCAGCAGGCGGATAAAGGTCTGCTGATCGGCCTCGCTCAAGCCATCGAACTCGTGCTCGAAGAAGGGCATAAAGATCACATCCAGCTCGAGCATGCCACGGCGGCAGGCCCACTTCAGGCGGGATTTTTCAATTGGGCTCAACATGGAACTCTCCTTACAAAGACCCGGCGATGGTACCAGCTGGATTTTCCGGCTGACAAACATTCCTTACGTCTTTACCATGCAGGTCACATACTTTCTGTCTCTGGAATGCCATCGTGAGCCTGCCAATCCTTCCTGCCGAGCCAACCCTGTTCCCTCTGACCGATCTGGCCATCACCAGCCTGAGCGGCCCGGATCGCGCCAAATACCTGCAGGGTCAGGTCACCTGTGACGTCAACGCCCTGCAGCCAGGCCAGCACACCCTGGGCGGCCACTGCGATCCCAAGGGCAAGCTGTGGAGCGATTTTCGCCTGCTCTGCCTGAGCGATCGCCTGCTGATGCTGACCAAGCCGTCGGTACTGGCCCGCCAGCTACCCGAGCTCAAGAAGTTCGCGATCTTTGCCAAGGTCGAGATCAGCGAAAATCACGGCCAGGCGGTCGGCGTGGCCGGTCAGGGAGCCGATGGCTGGATCGCGGGGCAATACGACCTGCAGCAGAGCGGCCTCATCGAGGGTGGCATGGCGGTGCGGATCGAAGCCGATCGCTGGCTGCTGATCAGCGAACAGCCGCTGGCGCTAACCCTGCCCAGCGGCCCCGAGTCGCTCTGGTGGGGACTGGAGATCAAGGCCGGCATCCCCCATCTGGAGGCGGTGCATCAGGGTGAGTACATTCCCCAGATGCTCAACCTGCAGGCGCTCGATGGTATCAGCTTCACCAAGGGCTGCTACATGGGGCAGGAGACGGTGGCCCGCGCCAAGTATCGCGGCGCCAACAACCGCGCCCTGTTCGTGCTGAGCGGCACCGCCACTACCCCGGTTACCAGCGGCGACACCCTGGAGATCCAGCTCGGTGACAACTGGCGCCGCAGCGGCATGGTGCTCAACGCCTGGCAGCAGGATGGCGAGCTGTGGCTCACCGCCGTGCTGCCCAAGGACACCGAGGCCGACGCCCGCTTCCGGCTCAAGCAGGAAGAAGGCTCAAGCCTGACACTGCAGCCCCTCCCCTATCAGCTGACCGAGTAAGCGAAGCCAAGCGCCCTGCTAGCGCACCCGCGCCAGCAGGGCCTCCTTCAGCCAGCGCCCCGCCTGCCCGAGTGGGCGGGCGCGATGCCACTGCAGCTCCAGCGCCAGCTCGGGCTGGGTGATGAAGTCCGGCTTGAGCACCACCACCTCGCCCCGAGCCAGCGGCCGGTGCAGCAGAAAATCGGGCACTGCCGCCCACCCCAGCCCCAGTTTCACCAGCTCCAGGATCCCGAGATCCCCCTCTACCCACCACACCTGCGCCGACAGGCGAAAGCGATGGCGCTCCGTCCCCTCCCGTCGCCCTGTCACCAGCAGCTGGCGAGCCCCCTGCAGATCGCTCTCCCGCAGCGGCGCCTTGTGGGCCAGCGGATGTTCGGGGGAGACCACCAGCGGCATGGCGACGCCTCCCAGCGAGCGGGCCACGATCTCCTGCTGCGGGTGCTCCTTCTGATAGCTGATGCCGAGCTGGGCGCGGCCGCTGATCAGCATCTCGGTGAGATCCTCCATCAGCGGAAACAGCAGCTCCAGCTCAACCGTCGGGTAGTGGGTGGCGAACTCCTCCAACACGGCGCCGAGCCAGGGCAGGTGGGAGTCATCATCGATGGCCAGGGTCAGGCGCGACTCGACGCCGCTGGCCAGCTCGCCGGCGATGGCCTGCAAGCGGGCGCTCTGGGCCAGCAAGATGCCTGCCTCCTGGCTGATGCGCACGCCCGCCTCGGTCAGCACCGGATAGCGGCCGCTGCGATCGAACAGCTCCAGCCCCAGATCTATCTCCAGATTGGCGATGGCGGTACTGACTACCGATTGCGCCTTGCCCAGCTGGCGCGCGGCCGCCGAGAAGGAGCCCGCCTGCGCGGCGGCCAGCAATACCCTGAGTTGTTCCAGCGATGGGTTCATCGTCCTGCTCCTGCAAATGCGGTAATCCATCTATTTTAGCGATGGATACCAACGTGAAACTATCAACAAATAGGGATAGATTGCCAACCAGTCAGTCAACATAGCTGTTTAAAGAGAGGAATTTATGCGTACCCGCAATGACCGTATCCGCCACGCCATCGGCTTTGAAGTGATAGGTCTGCTCATCGCAGCCCCCCTGGCCAGCTGGATCACAGGCATCGAGCTCAGCCACATGGGGCCGCTGGCCGTCCTGTTCTCGGTACTGGCCACCGTCTGGAACTATGTCTACAACATCGGCTTCGACAAGCTGCTGCTCAAGTACCAGGGTCACCCGCACAAGACCTTGTGGCAGCGCGTGGTCCATGCGTTCGGCTTTGAAGGGGGCTTCATGGCGCTCACCCTGCCGGTCATCGCCTGGTGGCTGGATCTCGCCCTGCTGGCGGCGCTGGCGCTCAATATCGGCTTCGTGACCTTCTATCTGGTCTACGCCTTCGTCTACAACTGGAGCTACGACAAGGTGTACCCGATCCCGGGTCAGTGGCAGCAGAACGCATTGGGTTGAACGACGGCAAAAAACGGTGGGAAAAACGAGGCACCATCATGCAAGAGGCATGATGGTGCTGGGGGAGGACAAGCCCGGCGGGCCTGCCGCGGCCTTCAGGCTTGTGCCTTCAGCTCTTCGGTCTGGGCCTCTGCCTCGGCCTCCTGGGTCAGCATGGCCTCAAGGTCGCTCTGGTACTGGGTCAGCAGACGCTGGGCCGCCACCATGTCACCCTTGTGCAGGCGCTCGAACAGATGGTGTTGCACCACACCGTTGAGATACTCCACCGTGACCGGTTGCTCCAGGGTCTCCAACAACTCCTCTTTTTCCAGCTCGGCATTGATTTCATCGGCACTGGTACGCAGCAGACCGGCCAGTTGCACCAACATACGGCGCTCACCTTCGCGCAACAGGCTCAACATGCGGTTTCTCTGCTGCTCATTCTGTTGGGTCATACATTTCCTTACGTCGAATGGGAACAAGCCCGCTCATTCTGCCTTGTCGCTCTGACAGCGTCTATCTCATGCCCCCCACTTATTTTCATGTCGCAGCCGCAAAGTGCGCCAGATGCTATTTGACCCGTCGCTAGGTATAGTAGCCACTGGTTTGCGGGCGCCTTGCCGCCCGGTACGGACGAGAAATTTCATCATGACTGACGCCATTCTGGTGCTTTGCACCTGCCCGGATGAGGCCAGTGCCGACCTCATCTGCGAACAACTGCTCGACCGGCGGCTGGCAGCCTGCATCAACCAGCTGCCCGGCCTCACCTCCGTCTATCGCTGGCAGGGCCGGATCGAGCGGGCCACGGAGATCCAGCTCATCATCAAGTCGCAAGCGGCCCTGTTCGAGCCGCTGCGCCAGTGCATTCTTGCTCATCACCCCTATGAGGTGCCCGAGATCCTGGCGCTGCCGACAAGCCTGGGCCACCAGCCCTATCTCGACTGGATAAAACAGGAAACCTCATGACACCGTTTCGCCTGCTCTCTTCCCTGCTGTTGCTCTGCGCCCTGCTGGCCGGCCTGGGCTCACTGCCGGCCCGGGCCAGCAGCACAGATCTGCTGAGTGCCCTCGGCATCGAGGCCAGCGCCCAGCCCAAATTTCTGAAAGTGGACGAGGCGTTCGTCCTCGAGAGCGAACAGCAGGGCAACCGGCTGCTGCTGCGCCTGCGCATCGCCGACGACTACTACCTCTACCGCCACCGCTTCAGCTTCCAGGGCGAGAACCTCACCTTCGAGGAGCCGGTGCTGCCTGCCGGCACCGATCATGAAGACGACTTCTTCGGCAAGACCCAGGTCTATTACCGGGAGGTGCAGATCCCCGTCACCCTGACCGAGGCGGGCCAGCAGGCCAGCCTCAAGATCAGCTATCAGGGCTGTACCGATGGCCTCTGCTATCCCCCGACCGACAAGCGGATCGCCGTCGAGCCCCTCGTCGCCGAGCCGCCGCATGATCAGGTCGATGCACCCACGCCGGCCCCGGCCAGCAGTCAGCAGGATCAGCTGGCGGCCGCCCTCGGCAACCAGGGTTTCTGGCTCAGCGTCGCCGCCTTCTTCGCACTGGGGCTCGGCCTCGCCTTCACCCCCTGCGTCTTCCCCATGTATCCCATCCTGACCGGGATCATCGCCGGGGCCGGCCATCGCCTCTCCACCCGCCGCGCCTTCCTGCTCTCCTTCGTCTACGTGCAGGGGATGGCGGTCACCTACACCCTGCTCGGGCTGGTGGTGGCGTCGGCAGGCTTGAAATTCCAGGCCGCGCTGCAGCACCCCTATGTGCTGATCGGGCTCTCGGTGATGTTCGTGCTGCTGGCCCTCTCCATGTTCGGGCTCTATACCCTGCAGCTGCCGAGCAGCCTGCAGACCCGACTCTCCGGTCTCTCCAACCGCCAGCAGGGCGGCTCCGTGCTCGGGGTCGGCATCATGGGGATGATCTCCGGCCTGGTCTGCTCCCCCTGCACCACGGCCCCCCTCTCCGGCGCCCTCATCTACGTGGCCCAGAGCGGCGATCTCTGGCTCGGCGGCGCGGCCCTCTACGCCCTGTCGCTCGGCATGGGGCTGCCTCTGCTGCTGCTCGGCACCTCGGGCGGCAAGCTGCTGCCCAAGGCGGGCGCCTGGATGGACGTGATCAAGCAGCTGTTCGGGTTTGCGCTGCTGGCGGTGCCCATCCTGCTGCTCTCCAGGCTGTGGAGCGATCAGGTCGCCACCCTGGCCTGGCTCGGCTGGGGGCTGCTGCTGTGCGGCTACCTCTACCATCACAACCAGCACCAGCAACATTCGGTGGGGCGCAGCCTGCGCGGTTTCGTGCTGCTGCTGGCGATGATCAGTGCCGTGGTGGTGGGCAAGGATCTGCTGCTGCCCTCCCAGGGCGCCAGCGTCGCCGCCCAGGCCGAGACGCCGGCCTTCATCCGCATCAAGACCCTGGACGATCTCAAGACCCAGCTGGCCGCCGCCCGCGGCAAGCCGGTGCTGCTCGATCTCTATGCCGACTGGTGCGTGGCCTGCAAGGAGTTCGAACACAAGACCTTCAACGACCCCGCCGTGCGCGAGCGCTTCGGCCAGATGGTACTGCTGCAGGCGGACGTCACCGCCAACGACGATGCCGATGTGGAACTGCTCAACGGTCTCAACGTGCTGGGCCTGCCGACCCTGATCTTCTTCGACCGCGCCGGCAATGAAGTGAGCGGCCAGCGGGTGACCGGCTTTATGGGGCCCGCCGAGTTCCTCGGTCAGCTGGACAGGATTGGCGATGCCAACTGAGCTGCGTCAGCTGCAGGCAAGCGATGCGCCCGCCCTGCAGCGGCTGTTCGAACTGGCTCCAGCCTATCAGGCGGCGATAAGTCACGCGCCGCTCTGCGCCCAGGCGGCAGAGGAGGCGCTCACGGCCTGTCCGCCGACGCTGCCCTTCTCTGCCAAACAGGTGATCGGGCGCTGGGAGGCGGGGGAGCTCACCGCCGTGCTCGATCTGCTGCGCGGCTACCCCGAGCCCGCCACCGCCTATCTGGGGCTGCTGCTGGTGGGCGAGCCCTGGCAGGGGGCCGGCCGCGGTCAGGCGCTCTATCTGCACGCCTGCACGCTGGCTCGCGCCTGGGGCGCAACCCGGCTGCGCCTGTCGGTCATTGCCAGCAATGAGGTCGCCTTGTCCTTCTGGCAGCGCCGAGGGTTCACCGAGTGCTATCGCCGCGAGCTGGCCGGCTACCGGGCCGAGGCGATCGTGCTGGAGCGTGCCATCGACCCTGCCCCTTCCGGGCACGCCCCCTCCCTCTCGCCCCTTACTGACTGATTTTTCTGGCAATCCCTTGTATATGGTCGGCAGCATGGCAAAATTTGCCCTTTCCCGTCTCGTTCGTCCGGAGTTTTGATGAAAAAGTGGTTCATCCCCCTGCTGGCCCTCTGGCTCTATGGCTGTTACGCAGGTCCAGGTGAAGAGGCAATCCGGACCCAGGTCACCGCCAAGTTGCAGGCAGACACCGACGCCAATCTTTTCGAGATCAGCGACTTCGCCATCCTCGATAAAGAAGAGCGCATGGAGGGGGTCTATCTGGTCAAGGTGAGCTACCAGCTCCACTTCAAGCGGGGGCTGGAGCAGTTGCAGGTACTGCAGGACGAGGATCTGGTCTATGACAGGGTCGGCCCCTTCCAGCAGGAGATGGGGCTGATGGAGCTGGAACGCAAATACGGCGAGTTCGAGGCGGGCCAGGTGCTGCCGCAGCAGGCCGAGGTGTGGATGATGAAGACCGAGCAGGGCTGGCGTCTGGCCGAGCCCGCTCACTGACGCGGCCCCGGCCAGGCAACCCGGGCCGACTCAGGCCTGGGTATCCACCATATAGCCCTTCCGGTCGGGCGCGTCGCTCGGGATCTTGCTGGCAAAGGCCGACAACAGATCCATCAGAGTCACCCCGCTACCGCTGTTGCCGCTGCTCTCCAGCAGGCTGGAGAATTGACTCTGCAGGGCGCTCACCTCGCTGCCAGGCTCCCCTTCCCCATCCAGCTGACCCAGCAGGCTCTGCAGATCCAGCTTCATGGGATTGTCATTGCTGCCAGTGGCGATGGCCTTGCTCCCCTCCTGCTGAGCGTGCAGGGCATCCATCAGGCTCGCCATGAAGGAATCGAGTGAACCACCGCTGGCGGCGGTACTCTCGGTACTCTCACCGCTCTCTTCCTCGCTCTTGCCCGACAGGCCTAGCTCGGCCAGCACCGACTTGAGATCCTGCTCCATCTTGTTGCTCGCACCGGGGGGCGGCGGGGGCGGCATCTCTGGTCTCTCCTGCCGTTCGCCGCTGCGCGTTGCCAGCAGTTGCGCCAGCGAGCCGACGCTTCCCGCGGCTGTTACGTTTGTTGTCATTGTCCTGATCTCCTGAGCGGGGCCGCCGCTGATCCTCAGCGGCTCGAACCCCGTTCACAGATGGCAAACCCCGCGCCAATCCGGTGTATTCCTCTGATCAGCACAAGAAATTGGCGCACGATGGATTTTTGACAACTCCGGCTATAAAGCGAGGCAACGGCAGGATAAATCCGGCTGGCCGGCAAACGGGGCGGCAACCGCTTGCCGAGCCGTGGCAAGCCCTGACTCGCTTAGAACAGATCCTTGAAGCGGTACCAGAGCATGCCGAGCGCCAGCAAGGGCGAACGCAGCGCCGGGCCGCCGGGGAAGGTCATGTGCGGCACGCGGCCAAACAGATCCAGCCCCCGGCTCTCCCCCCTGATCGCCTCCGCCACCAGCTTGCCCGCCATGTGGGTAGCGTTGAGGCCGTGGCCGGAATAGGCCTGGGCATAGAAGACGTTGGGATGATCCGCCAGGCGGCCGATCTGGGGCAGCCGGTTGGCCCCTATGCCTATCATGCCGCCCCACTGGAACTCGATGGCGGTCTCCGCCAGCTCGGGAAACACCCGCAGCAGCTTGGGCAGCATGAAGGCCTTGATGTCGCGAGGATCCCGTCCCGAGTAGTTGCAGGCCCCGCCAAACAGCAGCCGGCCGTCGGCGGAGAGGCGGTAGTAGTCGAGCGCCACGTTTTGATCGCACACCGCCATGTTTTGCGGCAGCAACCGCTGGCGCAGCCGTTTCTCCAGCACCTCGGTGGCGAGAATGTAGGAGCCCGCCGGCAGCACCTTGCCCCCCAGCTCGGGGTTGAGGTCGTTAAGATAAGCGTTGCAGCCGATCACCAGGTAGTCGGCGCTGACCCGGCCATGAGCCGTGGTGACCTGCAGCCGTTCACCATAGTCGATGTGCACCACTCTGGATTGTTCAAACAGCGCCACCCCCAGGCTGGCCGCCGCTCGCGCCTCACCCAGCGCCAGATTGAGAGGGTGCAGGTGGCCGGAGCCCATGTCGATCATGCCGCCGATGTAGCGATCCGACCCCACCACGCTATGCATATCTTCGTGCGCCACCAGTTTCAGCTCGTGCCGGTAGCCGAGGCTCGCCAGGTGCGCCGCCTCCTCTGCAAACCCGGCCAGATGGCGCTGGCGGGTGGCGAGATCGCAGTAGCCCCAGCGCAGGTCGCAGTCGATGTTGAAGCGCTCGACGCGCTCGCGCACCAGCTCGACCGCCGCCAGCCCCATCAGATCGAGCTCGCGCACACCCTCTTCACCAATCCAGCGGGCGAACTGGCTGGTGTCGTGACCGATACCACGGATGAGCTGACCGCCGTTGCGCCCGGAGGCGCCCCAGCCGATACGGTTGGCTTCCAGCAGCACCACCTTGTAGCCCGCCTCGGCCAGATTGATGGCGGTGTTGAGACCGGTGAAGCCGCCGCCGATGATGCAGACCTCGGCATTGCACTCCCCGCTGAGCTCTGGCCACTGCTGATTGTCATTGCGGGTGGCCGCGTAATAGGAGGCCACGTGTTCCTGATGTGTGTTGTGCTTTCCCTGCATGTTCAGCATCCTGCCCTGGTCCCGTTGCGTTTACTAAAATAAACGGCCTGTCATCGATAATACGCAGGCCCCCGCCGCCAATCCAGCCCGCCGGGATCACAGAAATGCAAAAGGCGCCCCAAAGGACGCCTTGTCACGAGCCGACCGCCCATCGCGATCCGCACTCATGCAAAAGGCGCCCCGCAGGGCGCCTTTTCATGCAATCAAGGTGCTGTAACGAATTACAGTACGTTGATGGCGTTCAGGTCGGAGAAAGCCTGTTCCAGACGCTTGATCATGGAAGTCTGACCGGCACGCAGCCATACGCGCGGATCGTAGAACTTCTTGTTCGGCTTGTCGGCGCCTTCCGGGTTGCCCAGCTGACCTTGCAGGTAGGCTTCGTTGGTCTTGTAGAAGTCCAGGATGCCTTCCCAGGTCGCCCACTGGGTGTCGGTGTCGATGTTCATCTTCACTACGCCGTAGGAGATGGACTCGCGGATCTCTTCCAGAGTGGAACCTGAGCCACCGTGGAATACGAAGTCCAGAGACTTGGCCGGAATGCCGAACTTCTCGGACACGTACTTCTGGGAAGCGTCCAGGATGGACGGGGTCAGCTTGACGTTACCCGGCTTGTAGACACCGTGCACGTTGCCGAAGGAGGCAGCGATGGTGAAGCGCGGGCTGATCTTGGACAGACGCTCGTAGGCGTAGGCCACGTCTTCCGGCTGGGTGTACAGAGCGGACTGATCCATGTGGCTGTTGTCGACGCCGTCTTCTTCGCCGCCGGTGCAACCCAGTTCCAGTTCCAGAGTCATGTTCATCTTGGCCATGCGGGTCAGGTACTCGCAGCAGATGTCGATGTTCTCTTCCAGAGACTCTTCGGACAGATCCAGCATGTGGGAGGAGAACAGCGGCTTGCCGGTTTCAGCGAAGTGCTTCTCGCCCGCTTCCAGCAGACCGTCGATCCACGGCAGCAGCTTTTTGGCAGCGTGGTCGGTGTGCAGGATGACCGGTACACCGTAAGCTTCGGCAACGGCGTGCACGTGCTTGGCACCGGAGATGGCACCGATGATGGCAGCCTGCTGACCTTCCAGCTTCAGACCCTTACCAGCGGTGAATGCAGCACCACCGTTGGAGAACTGAACGATAACCGGCGCTTTCACCTTGGCGGCAGCTTCCAGCACGGCGTTCACGGAGTCGGTACCGACGCAGTTGACTGCCGGCAGAGCGAAGCCGTTCTCTTTCGCGATGGCGAACACTTTCTGAACGTCATCACCAGTGATCACGCCCGGTTTTACGAAGTCGAAAATTTTCTTAGACATGTTTAATCGTCCTGTCTCGTATGCCGTTAATAAAAAATGGGGGGTTCATCATGAACCGGCACAGCGGCCACATGATAAACGAAACGGGAGGCTTTTGCCCCCCGTCTCGGGTCAATTAGGCTTTGGCGCGCTGTTCCAGAATCGCAACAGCCGGCAGTACCTTGCCTTCCACGAACTCCAGGAAGGCGCCGCCGCCGGTGGAGATGTAGGAGACCTTGTCGGCGATGCCGAACTTGTCGATGGCGGCCAGGGTGTCACCACCGCCAGCGATGGAGAAGGCCGGGGATTCAGCGATGGCGCGAGCGATCACTTCGGTACCCTTGGCGAACTGGTCGAACTCGAACACGCCGACCGGGCCGTTCCACAGGATGGTCTTGGCGTTCATGATGATGTCGGCCAGGGCCTTGGCAGAGTCAGGGCCGATGTCGAAGATCATGTCGCCGTCGGTCACGTCAGCAACGGACTTGATGGTGGCCGGAGTGGACTCGGAGAACTCGGCACCCACAACCACGTCGGTGGTCACCGGGATATTGGTTTCGGCAGCCAGTTTCTTGGCGGTGTCGATCAGGTCGTGCTCGCACAGGGACTTGCCGACGTTGTGACCGGCAGCAGCGATGAAGGTGTTGGCGATGCCACCACCGACCACCAGCTGGTCAGCGATCTTGGAGAGGGATTCCAGTACGGTCAGCTTGGTGGAGACCTTGGAGCCACCAACGATGGCAACCATCGGGCGCTCGGGCTTCAGCATGGCTTTGCCCAGAGCTTCCAGTTCACCAGCCAGCAGCGGGCCGGCACAGGCGACCGGAGCGAACTGGGCCACACCGTAGGTGGAACCTTCGGCGCGGTGAGCAGTACCGAACGCATCCATTACAAAGACGTCACACAGGGCGGCGTATTTTTTGGCCAGCTCTTCGGTGTTCTTCTTCTCGCCTTTGTTGAAGCGGCAGTTTTCCAGCACAACCAGCTCACCGGCGGCGACTTCTACGCCATCCAGGTAGTCTTTGGCCAGACGAACCGGGCAGGACAGTGCGTCTTTCAGATAGTTGACAACCGGAGCCAGGGAGAATTCTTCGTTGTATTCACCCTCGGTCGGACGACCCAGGTGGGAGGTGATCATCAGCTTGGCGCCCTTTTCCAGAGCCAGCTTGATGGTCGGCAGAGTCGCCACGATACGTGCATCGGAGGTGACCTTGCCGTCTTTTACCGGCACGTTCAGGTCAGCACGGATCAGAACGCGTTTGCCCGCCAGATCCAGGTCAGTCATCTTGATAACAGACATATTCAGTCCTCTATATTTTCAGGTAATGTTAAAAACAGTAACCTTGCGCCCGGTGCAGGCTCTCAGCCTGCGGCCATCATGGCCCGGGTGGTATCCAGCATGCGGTTGGCGAAGCCCCATTCGTTATCACACCACATCAACATCTTGACGAGGTTGGCATCGCTGACCCGGGTCTGGGTACCATCAATGATGCAGGAGTGAGCATCATGATTAAAGTCTACGGAGACCAGTGGCTCTTCCGTGTAATCCAGAATACCGCTTAATGTACCTCTGGATGCCCGTTGCAGGGCTTGATTTACGTCAGTAACCGTCACTTTTTTACGAACAGTAATACTGAGATCCATTGCCGTTACATTGATGGTCGGTACCCGTACCGCGATCGCCTCGAACTTGCCGGCGAAGTGGGGAAGGATCCGCTCCAACCCCTTGGCCAGCTTGGTATCCACCGGGATGATGGACTGGCTGGCGGCGCGGGTTCGGCGCAAGTCGCTGTGGTAGGCATCGATGACTTGCTGATCATGCATGGCCGAATGAATTGTCGTAATAGTACCACAATTTATCTCGAATTCTCGATGCAATGTTTCGATGACGGGGACCACGCAGTTGGTGGTGCAGGAGGCGTTCGAGACGATCCGCTCGCGCCCGGTCAACACCTGATGATTGACCCCGTAGACGATGGTGGCGTCCACGTCCGCCTCGGCCGGATGGGAGAACAACACCTTGCCCGCCCCCGCCGCCAGATGCAGCTCGGCATCGGCCCGCGAGCCGAACACCCCGGTGCAATCCAGTACCACGTCCACCCCCAGCGCCCGCCACGGCAACCGCGACGGATCCCGCTCGGCGAACAGGGAGATGAGATCCTCCCCCACCAGCATGCTGTTGCCGGCCAGCTGCACCGGATGGTGGAAGCGACCGTGGCTGGTGTCGAAGCGGGTCAGGTGCACCATGGCTTCGGGGGCGGCCAGCTCGTTGATGGCCACTATCTTGATGTTCTTGTCGCGGCCGCTCTCGTAGAGGGCCCGCAGCACGTTGCGGCCGATCCGCCCGTACCCGTTGATGGCAATCTTGATCATGAAAATTCCGGGTCCTCAGCATGGACAAAGGGACAAGCGGATGGCTGACTCACGACAGCAGGGCATCCTGAAATTCACCGCGGGCCAGCAGTGCCGCCCCGAATACCCCGGCGCTGTCCCCCAGGGCTGGAGCAATAATGGGGGTGGCGAAGCGGGGATTAAAGAGGAAGGGCAAAATAGTCTCCCGTCCCGCGCTGTACAGGCTCTGCACGTTGCCCACCCCGCCGCCGATGACGATCACGTCCGGATCCAGGATGTTGACCACGTTGGCCAGCGCCTGGCCAAACAGCAGATGCAGCCGGTCGATGGTGAGCTTGGCCACGTGGTCGTGAGCCGTCGCCGCCGCTATCTTGGCCAGTGGCAGGTGACGCTTGGCCTTGGCCTCGTACCAGGCCTCCAGCGCCGGGCCGCAGATGAAGGTCTCGACGCAGCCGCGCTTGCCGCAGTAGCACTCGGGGCCGTCGGGTGAAAGCACGTTGTGGCCCCACTCGCCGGCGATGCCGTGGTGGCCGTTGAGGATGCGGCCGTTGATGACGATGCCGGAGCCCACTCCGGTGCCCATGATGATGCCGAACACTACCTTGGCATCAGGGTGGTGCTGGCGCACGGCTCCCAGATGGGTTTCCGCCAGCGCGAAGCAGTTGGCGTCGTTGGCGATAAGCACCGGCACGCCGAGCCGGCGCTCCAGATCTTCCTTGAACGGCTTGCCGTTGAGCTCGGTGGTGTTGCAGTTCTTCATCAGGCCGGTTTGCGGATCCCGCGCCCCCGGCGTCCCCATGCCGATGAGGGTCGGCCGCTGGCCGAGCTTGTCGGCGCACTCTGCCACCAGCTTGGCGATCTGGCCGATCATGTGGTCATAACCGCCGGCACGCTCGGTGGGAATGCGATGGCGCAGCAGCACCTCGTCCCCGTCCAGTACCACGCACTCGCACTTGGTACCGCCAAGGTCGATACCCCAATCCAACAACCTGTTGCTCATCCTGCCTCCAGCCATGACCGCAGGGCGCCAGCTCCGGGGTGCACGCTGCCGTGCCCGCCTGAAGTCGACCGCCCTCTACCGGGTTGCAGTGTAACCCGAGCGGCGGTCAGGATGCAGCCCCCGCCGCAGGCAGCAAAACGGGGCCCGCAGGCCCCGTTGTTCATTGTGTTGTCGGCGGCGCTCAGCGGCCGTGGTACTGGGCGGAGAGCTCATGTACCGCGTTGACGAACACGCCGGCATGCTCCGGGTTCACATCCTGATGGATGCCGTGACCCAGGTTGAAAACGTGGCCGTTGCCGTGACCGAAACCGGCCAGGATGGAGGCGACCTCTTCACGGATGCGGGCCGGGCTGGCGTAGAGCATGGAGGGATCCATGTTGCCCTGCAGCGCCACCTTGTCGCCGACCCGGCGCTTGGCGTCCGCGATGTCGGTAGTCCAGTCCAGACCCAGCGCATCGCAACCGGTGGCGGCGATCTGCTCCAGCCACTGACCACCGTTCTTGGTGAACAGGGTGACCGGCACGCGGCGACCGTCATGCTCGCGGATCAGGCCGTCGACGATCTTGTGCATGTACTGCAGGGAGAAGTCGCGGTAATCGCGCGGGGTGAGCACGCCGCCCCAGGTGTCAAACACCATGACCGCCTGGGCACCCGCCTTGATCTGGGCGTTCAGATAGGCAATCACGCTGTCGGCCAGCTTGTCGAGCAGCAGGTGCAGAGTCTGCGGCTCGGCGTACATCATCTGCTTGATCTTGGTGAACGCCTTGGAGCTGCCCCCCTCCACCATGTAGGTGGCCAGGGTCCAGGGGCTGCCGGAGAAGCCGATCAGCGGCACTTCGCCCTTGAGCTCACGGCGGATGGTACGCACCGCGTTCATCACGTAGCCGAGTTCGTCTTCCGGATCCGGCACCGGCAGCGCCTGCACGTCGGCCATGGAGGTGATCGGACGCTCGAAGCGCGGGCCTTCACCCTGTTCGAAGTAGAGACCCAGCCCCATGGCGTCGGGCACGGTGAGAATGTCGGAGAAGAGGATGGCGGCATCGAGCGGATAGCGGCGCAGCGGCTGCAGGGTGACTTCACAAGCCAGCTCGGCGTTGCGGCACAGGGACATGAAATCCCCCGCCTGGGCGCGGGTGGCCTTGTATTCCGGCAGATAGCGGCCAGCCTGGCGCATCATCCATACCGGGGTCATGTCCACTTCCTGGCGCAGCAGGGCACGCAGGTAACGATCGTTCTTCAGCTCTTTCATCCCAGTTCCTGAGTTCATATCCAGCATAAAATGGCGGATATGATACCACTTTGTGCGCGGCGGGGGGCGGCTCAAACGCCTGCCGCCGCCGTTGGAGTGCAAAGATGTGAAGGGGCGCAAACAAGCGCCCCTCTTTGCATCCCTCAAGCTTGGTCGTCGAGGCAGAGCGCGATGAGTCGCCGCGCTATGGTGCCGTGGGGCGGCAGCCGTGGTAGCCCGTCGGCCTCGAAGAAATCGGCCGCCACCAGCTCTTCGTCCTGCACCCGTATCTCGCCGCTCTCATAATCGGCGGTGAAGCCCATCATCAGGCTGTGGGGAAACGGCCAGGGCTGGCTCGCAACGTAACGCACGTTGGCCACCCGGATGCCGCTCTCCTCGAACACCTCCCGTGCCACGCACTGCTCAAGATTCTCTCCCGCCTCCACGAAGCCGGCCAGCACGGTATACATGGGATCCTCGGCCTGATAGTGACGGCGGTGGGCCGCCAGCAAGATGGCCGGCCCCTTGCGCACCGCCACGATGATGCAGGGGGAGATACGCGGATAGACGACGTGGCCATGGCGGCACCCTTGCGCCCACTCCCCCGCCTTCGGGCTCATGGGGGCGCCGCACTCGCCGCAGAAACGGTGGGTCCGGCGAAAGGTGGCGAGCTGCCAGGCACGGCCGGCCAGGCGAAAGCCCTCTTCATCCCCGGCCACCATCAGCTGGCGCAGCGGGGTCAGGGGTGCGAGGTCCGCCTCTTCCCCCAGATCCAGCAGCAGGCAGGGCAGCCCGTCCCACTCGTCAAAGCGCTCAAAGGCGGCATGCTGCAGGTGGTTGGGCAGACAGGCTCGAGGGCCTTGTGGAATGCGCCCCTGGTCATCCAGCAGGACGAGGTGATCGCCCCCCAGCACGAACCAGCGGGCCTGTTCGGTTAATGGCATAGATGCAGCACTCTTTGTTGTGACGTCGGTCGGGATGCGCGCCCGGGACTGGGCGGCGGTGACGGATGAAAGCGACAACCGGCCACCATCTTAAGGCGCGGCAAGCCGGGTGGCGACCCCAAGATGGCGGCTTTTCAATGCGGACAAGAACGCCCATGAAAAAGGCCGCCCGCAGGCGGCCTGATGTCGGTCACGGTCAATCAGGCATCGCCCATCGCCAGCAGGGAGGCGTTGCCGCCCACCGCCGTGGTGTTGATGGTGCGGGTCTTCTCGGTCACAAAGCGGCTCAGATAGTGAGGGCCGCCCGCCTTGGGACCGGTGCCGGAGAGGCCCTGCCCACCGAACGGCTGCACCCCGACCATGGCGCCGATCTGGTTGCGGTTGATGTAGACGTTGCCCACGTTGATGCGGCTCGCCAGCTCCTCGGCATGGGATTCGTTGCGGCTGTGGATCCCCAGCGTCAAACCGTAACCTGTGCCGTTGATGTCGCTGATCACCTTGTCCAGATCCCGGGCGGCATAGCGCACCACGTGCAGGATGGGGCCGAACTGCTCGCGGGTCAGCTCGCGGATGGAGCCGATCTCCAGCGCGGTCGGCTGCACGAAGTGGCCCCTTAGGGTCACCGCCGGCATCGGCGCCTGTGCGATCAGACGGGCACGCGGGATCATGTGCACCAGGTGTGCATCCAGCCCGGCCTTGGCCTCGGCGTCGATGACCGGGCCGACGTCGGTGTTGTGCTCGGCCGGGTTGCCCACTTTGAGCTCCTGCAGGGCACCGGTCAGGATCTCCAGCACCCGCGGCGCGATCTCTTCTTGCAGGTAGAGCACCCGCAGGGCGGAGCAGCGCTGGCCGGCGCTCTGGAAGGCGGCGCTCACCACGTCGCGCACCACCTGCTCCGGCAGGGCGGTGGAGTCGACGATCATGGCGTTCTGGCCGCCGGTCTCGGCGATGAGCGGCAGGATGGCGCCATCGCGCTGAGCCAGGGTCATGTTGATGAGCTTGGCGGTCTCGGTGGAGCCGGTGAAGCAGACGCCGCCGATGCGGGCATCCGCCGTCAGCTTGGCACCCACGGTGGCGCCGTCGCCCGGCAGCAGTTGCAGCACGTCGCCCGGAATGCCGGCCTGATGGGCCAGGGTCACCGCCAGGTGGGCGATGAGACCGGTCTGCTCGGCAGGCTTGGTGATGACGGTGTTGCCGGTGGCCAGCGCCGCGGCGACCTGGCCCAGGAAAATCGCCAGCGGGAAGTTCCACGGGCTGATGCAGACGAACACGCCGCGCCCCTGCAGGAACAGCTCGTTCATCTCGCCGGTGTAACCGGGCAGCAGGGTGGCCTGCCCCATCAAGCCACGGGCCTGCACCGCGTAGTAGCGGCAGAAGTCCACCGCCTCGCGCACCTCGTCGATGCCATCCTGCAGCAGCTTGCCCGCCTCGCGGGTACAGAGGGAGATGAACTGCTCGCGGTTCGCTTCCAGCAGATCTGCCAGTTTTTCAAGGGCGGCGGCACGCTCGCTCACCGGGGTCTCGCGCCAGCGCGGGAAGGCGGCATGGGCCGAGGCCAGCGCCTGCTCCACCGCCTGCTCGTCAGCCCAGTGGATCTTGCCGACGGTCAGGCTCACATCCTGCGGGCTCAGCACCACGCGGGCCTCGCTGCGCTTGAGGGTCTCGCCATCGACGATGGGGCCCGCCAGCCACTGCTTGCTCTCCAGCTCCTTCAGCTTGGCGAAGAAGGGGCGCTGGATGGAGACGATGTTCATGTTGACGCCGCTGGAGTTCTTGCGGTCGCTGAACAGATTCACCGGCTGCGGAATGCGATCGTTGGCCAGGCTGGAATAGCGCTTGAGGGTGCGCAGCGGGTGCTCGGCCAGGGAGTCGACCGGGGTGTTGGGGTCCACCAGCTTGTGGACGAAGGAGGTGTTGGCCCCGTTCTCCAGCAGGCGGCGCACCAGGTAGGGAAGCAGATCCTTGTGAGCCCCAACCGGCGCATAGATGCGGCAGTGCAGACCGGGCTGCTCGTTCAGTACCGCGTTGTGCAGCTCCTCCCCCATGCCGTGCAGGCGCTGGAATTCGAACTGGCGATCACCGGCCATCTCCAGAATGCTGACCACGGTATTGGCGTTGTGGGTGGCGAACTGGGGCGAGATGAAGCCGCGGGTCGGCTCGCTCAGCAGGTAGCGGGCGCAGGCGAGGTAGGAGATGTCGGTGCCCGCCTTGCGGGTAAACAGCGGGTAGCCTGGCAGGCCGGCCTGCTGGGCATATTTCAGCTCGCTGTCCCAGTAGGCCCCCTTCACCAGCCGCACCGGAATGATATCTCCCTGCTCGCGGGCCAGCGCGGTGAGCCAGCAGAGTACCGGCAGGGCGCGCTTGGAGTAGGCCTGCACCACCATGCCGAGCTTGCCCCAGCCGCGGTTGGCATCGGAGCGATAAAGCTGCTCGAACAAGTCCAGGGAGAGCTCGAGGCGGTCCATCTCTTCGGCGTCGATGCTGATGGCCACGTCCTTGTCGCGGGCCAGACGCACCAGTCCCACCAGCCGCTCGCACATCTCGCCGAGCACCCGCTCGCGGTTCGCCACGTCATAACGCGGATGCAGCGCCGACAGCTTGATGGAGATGGAAGGGGCCGGGCCGCCGTCACTGATGCGCTCACCGCCCACCGCCTCGATGGCGCGCTGGTAGTCGCCGAAATACTTGTCGGCATCGGCCAGGGTCAAGGCGGACTCCCCCAGCATGTCGTAGGTGTGGGTGTAGCCCTTCTCGCGGGACTTGCGGCTCGCCTTGAGGGCTTCCTTCATGTCGCGCCCCAGCACGAACTGCTTGCCCATGATCTTCATGGCGGCGTACATGGCGGAGCGCACCACGGGCTCCCCCAGCTTGTTGACCATGCGGCCCAGCAGGTTGGCCGGGTTGCCGTCCAGCTTCTTGTCCAGCTTGATGATCTTGCCGGTCAGCATCAGCCCCCAGGTGGAGGCGTTCACCAGGGTGGAGTCGCTCTTGCGAAAATGGGACGACCAGTTGGCGCCGGAGAGCTTGTCCTTGATCAGGGCATCGGCGGTCTCGGCATCGGGAATGCGCAGCAGCGCCTCCGCCAGGCACATCAGGATGATCCCCTCCTGGGTATCCAGGCTGTACTCCTGCAGGAAGGCGTCGATGCCATCGCCGGAGCCGCTCTCCTTGCGCACCTTGGTTACCAGGGTGCGGGCACGCTGGGTCACCCGTTCCAGCGAGGCGCCATCCCCCGGCAGCATGGCCGACAGTTCGGCCAGATAGGCATTTTCATCCACCACGTAGTTTTGGGTGATGGCTTCGCGCAGGGCGGCCAGATCGGAGGGAATGTAGTCAGCGGCAAGCACTTGGGTAGCTTTGAACATATGGGGTCTTCCTGTACGCCCTAGGGCTGATATCGACGAAGGCGGTCGTGCCGCCGAAATGCCGATAATGTATACAATATCAACCCATAGATGAAATGAAATTGTTGCCTGTTATTAACAAAGATCGCTGATTGGCTCATATGGCGCACTATATCGGCGCCATATGCCTACCAGGCAAAATTCATCGCCTTATTTTGTATACAATTTTCCGCCAGGCAAAAAAGAAGGGTCGCCATGGCGACCCTTCACGCTGCTGCCGACAGCGGTTGTCAGTTCATCCAGCGATCACCACGGCTGCGACGACGGGGCAGCATGGGCAGCAGGATGCCGAGCAGGATGCCGCCACCCACCATGGCACCACCGCGGATGAACCAGTCCATCTGCATGTCGTGCTCCTGGTTGTCGTAGCTCTGGGTCAGGGCGTCGTTCTGTTCCTTGAGGTTGCCCATCTCCTCGCCCTGGCTGGCCAGCTGGGCCTTGAGGGTGGCGATCTCCTTGCTCTGCTCGGCGATCTTGCCATCCTTCTCGGCGAAGCGTTTCTCGTTGTCACCGTTGAGGTTCAGCAGGCGGGCCTTGGCCTCCTCCAGCTCTTTCTGTACCTGGGGCAGCCGCTCGCGCAGGCTGATCTCGCCCTGCAACTCGCTGCTCTTGATCCAGCCCTCACGGCCGCGACCGTCCACCACCTGGGTAAAACCGGCCTCGTTGTTCACTGCCTTGACGTCCAGCGGCTCACCCGCCTTGACGCTGCCAAGGATCCGGTACTGGGTGCCCGGACCATTGTGAATAAAGGTAAAGATGTTGTCTGAAACATAGCGGGTATCCGCCAGTGCCTGTTGGGCACACAAGCAGATCAGGATCCCGAGAAGGGCGCGCATGGTCGATCGGTTCTCTTCGTTTGGTTAGGTGACTGGCGAATGTTAAGCCGCCGGCGGGTCAAAGGACAAGCAAAGAAAAGGGCTCCCCCCGAGCTGAGAGGTGGCTCGCAACTTGTCTCTATCGCGACGCGACCATTCCGGACGCCGCTGCCTATTTCTGTTTCAGTGCCTTCACTTCGGCCCGCAGGGCACGCAACTCCTGCAGCAGCAGATCCTGCTGTGCGCTCTGGTGATGGCGCCACTTCTCCAGCTCCACATCCCCCCGTCCCGGCTGCAGGAACAGGCTGGCCATGAAACCGCTGATGGCACCGAACAGACCGACCCCGAACAGGATCAGCAGGCTGGCGACGAAGCGCCCCTCCTCCGTCTTGGGCACCAGATCGCCGTACCCCACGGTGGAGAGGGTCACCAGCGTCCACCAGAAGGCATCGTAGGGAGTCTGGATCTGGCTGCCGGGCTGGCCCGACTCGACCCAGTACATCACCCCTGAGCCCACCCCCAGCAGCAGGAAGAACAGAAACAGGATGCCGGAGAGGGTGGTCTCGTTGCGCTCGCGGCGAAACATGGCCAGCAGATCCGGCTGATCCCGCAACAGCTGGTAGATCCGCCACAACTGGATGAGTCGGGCCCAGCGCAGCTGCTCCACCATGGGCAGACTGCCCGGCAGATAGAACCAGTTGGCCTTGAAGAAGGCCATCCGGTCGGGGGCCCGGATCCAGCCATAGGCGAAGTGACCGAGGAAGAAGTAGCAGATCAGGCTGTCGACGTCATAGAAGAGCTGCAGGGTCTGAGGGGCCAGGGTTTGATGACCCCACCAGCGGGCCGTGACCAGCACAACCGAGATCACCGACAGAAACGCCATCAACAGATCCATGGCGCGTAGATGAGTTAAGTGATGGCGCATACATTTTCCCACTTTAGGCACGGTGCGAATTAATAAAAAGGAAGATAATGCCGATAGCCCTGAGGACAAAGGAAAACCGGTCATTAAAAGGAGAAATATTATGCAGTTAAACCCGCTGGAGAGGCGAATGAGCAATATCCGGCTGGTACCCAAAGTGGTACTGCTCATGGTGTTCAGTACTGTGCTGCTGCTGATCAAGCTCTGGTTCGACGCCAGCAATCTGGAAACCACCCTGCTCAGCGAAGGGATCGCTCCCGACAAGGCAGACACCATCGCCAACAGCCTGCTCTGGACCGGGCTGATGGAGACCGCCATCATGGGGCTGGTCTTCGTGGTACTGCTGCTGACCGGCTCGCGCCTGATGGTCAAGCAGGTGCACTATCTGGTGGGCCTGCTGGAACGCTTCGCCCGCAAGGATCTGAGCCACCGGGTGCTGCTCAAGTCCCGTGACGAATTCGGCGACATCGCCAAGGCGGTGGCCCACTCCCAGGAGAACCTCAAGGAGGTGTTCGGCACCCAGCGCGTCGCCTGCAAGGAGCTCAACGACATCGCCTCCCAGGTGACCCTTTGCATGGAGGAGGCCAACGAGGCCATCAGCGAGGAGTTCACCCAGATTGAGCAGCTGGCCAGCGCCATGAGCCAGATGGTGGGCGCCATCCGCGAGGTGGCCGCTCATGCGGAGCAGGCCTCCCACGCCACCGCCGAAACCAGCCAGCTGGCGGAAGAGGGGAGCCGCTGCGTGGCCGCCACCGTCAACACCATCGACACCCTCTCCGGCAACATTCAACGCTCCTCCACCGTGGTCAACCAGGTGGAACAGGGGGTCGATCAGATAGGCTCCGTCGTGGACACCATTCGCGGCATCTCGGAACAGACCAACCTGCTGGCGCTCAACGCCGCCATCGAAGCCGCCCGTGCCGGTGAAGCGGGCCGTGGCTTCGCGGTGGTCGCCTCCGAGGTACGGGAGCTGGCCAACCGGGCTCAGGCCGCCACCGTCGAGATCCAGAAGATGATCGAACAGTTGCAGGGCAACGCCCGCCAGGCGGCCGAGCTGATGGCCCAGAGCGTGCAGCAGGCCGACAAGGGAGTGGAGCAGGTGACCCAGGCCGGCGACCAGCTCGCCACCATAGTGCAACGGGTACAGGGGGTGGCCGACATGAACCGCCAGATCGCCGCCGCCTCCGAGCAGCAGAGCTCGGTGGCCGAGGAGATGAGCGGCAACCTGGAGCAGGTCAAGCAGGTGGTGGAGGGTTCCGTCGTGGTGCTGCGCGAGCTGCAGGAGGCTTCCGAACTGGTGGAGCGCCACAGCCAGACCCTGGATACTCATATTCAGGCCTTCAAGCTGGCCTGACTTTCACTCAACAATCTGGTTAGACTGGAAGGCCCCCACGAGGGGCCTTTCTTTTTCCATCGCGGCAAGGAGCCAGGATGCAGACCACAGTACTTGCGCTTGAAATCAGCGCCGACCAGGGGCGGCTCGACGTGCCGCTGATCCACCGTTTCCTGTCTGAAGAGGCCTACTGGTGCCGTGGCATCCCCCTTGCCACCCTGCAGCGGGCCATCAACCATTCGCTCTGCTTTGGTGGCTACCTCGGCGGTCAGCAGGTCGCCTTCGCCCGGGTCATCACAGACCGGGCCACCTTCGGCTATCTGGCCGACGTGTTTGTCCTGCCTGAACATCGCGGCCGCGGCTACAGCAAGGCACTGGTGGCAGCCATACTCGACCATCCCGAGCTGCAGGGATTGCGTCGCCTCTCCCTCGCCACCTCCGATGCCCACGGCCTCTACGCCGGTTTCGGCTTCGTGCCGCCCGCAAGCCCCGGCAGCCTGATGGAGATCTACCACCCCGATATCTACCTGCGCAGCTGAATGGCCGGCTGCCGATAATTCCCGCCGGATCATGCTTCTCACCCCTGCGCTGTGACGCGGGGGCCCGACAGTGCTAGATTGGCAGCCAGCTTTTTATCCGGCAGTTTCGTTAATCACAAGGACGGCAACCGTGGCTCAGCACTCTCCCTCTTTCTCCGCCTTCTCCCCCCTGCTGCAGGAGCTGGCCCAGCGCCACTGGCAACGGCTGACTGAACTGGCCCCCGACTACGGCACGCTGCCCGAACCGGTGCGCCAGACCCTGCTGACCCTGCTCGGTCTCTCCGATTTTGTCGCCGATTCCCTCTTCAAACAGCCGGAGTTGCTGACCGAGCTGCTCTCCTCCAGAGATCTGGATCAGGCCGAGCGCTGGCCCGCCTACCAACGCGATCTGGCCGCCCTGCTGGCCGAGGTGGATGACGAGGAGGCGCTCAAGCGCATCCTGCGCCAGTTCCGCCGCAGCCGCATGCTGGTGATCGCCTGGCGCGAACTACTGGGTCACGCCGAAGTGGAAGAGAGCTTTATCCACCTCACCAAACTGGCGGATGCGCTGATCTGCTCCGCCCGCGACTGGCTCTACGCCAAGCAGTGCAACGAGCTGGGCACCCCGATGGATGGCAACGGCAACCCGCAGCCGCTGCTGATCCTCGGCATGGGCAAGCTGGGGGGCGGCGAGCTCAACTTCTCCTCCGACATCGACCTTATCTTCACCTTCCCCGAGAACGGCTACACGGCGGGCGGGCGGCGCGAGCTCGCCAACCAGCAATTCTTCATCAAGCTGGGCCAGCGCATCATCAACGCCCTCCACCAGCCCACCCAGGATGGTCAGGTGTTCCGAGTCGATATGCGGCTGCGCCCCTTTGGCGATGCGGGGCCGCTGGCCATCTCCTTTGCCGCCATGGAGGATTACTACCAGCACCACGGCCGCAACTGGGAGCGCTACGCCATGGTCAAGGCGCGGGTACTGGGCCCCCAATGCGAGCACGCAGTGGAGCTCGCCGAAATGCTGCGCCCCTTCGTGTTTCGCCGCTATATCGACTTTGGCGTCATCGACGGTCTGCGCCAGATGAAGGCGATGATCGCCGCCGAGGTGCGCCGCAAGGGGCTGGAGGGCAACATCAAGCTGGGGGCTGGCGGCATCCGTGAAGTGGAGTTTATCGCCCAGGCGCTGCAACTTATTCGCGGCGGTCGTGAACCGGCGCTGCGGGTGCGCCACCTGCCCGAAGCGCTGGCCGCCATCGCCGGGTGTGGCGCCCTCGAAGCCGCCCATTGCGATCGCTTGCTGGAGGCCTATCGCTTCCTGCGCCGGGTCGAAAACATATTGCAGGAGATCGGCGATCAGCAGACCCAGACCCTGCCCACCGAAGAGCGGGATCGCCAGCGGCTCGTCGCCGCCCTCGGCTTTACCGACTGGGCTGCCTTCATGGCCCATCTGGATGAGGAGATGGCGGCCGTCCATCAGGAGTTCGCCGCCGTGGTGGGGGAAGAGAAAGAGGCCCCCGCCCATCTGGAGCAGCTCTGGCTCGATCTGTGGCGCACCGAGCTCGACGCCGCCGAGCTGGAAAAACTGCTGACCGCGCAGGGGGTGGCCGAGCCCGCCCCGCTCTGCGCCGCGCTGCTGCGCTTCAAGGAGGAGTACAAGCGCCGTCAGGTCGGCCCACAGGGGCGCATCGCGCTGGACTGGCTGATGCCGGAGCTGCTGCGACTGGTGGTGGCCAGCGAGCAGCCCGCCCGCCTATTCGAGAGGGTGTGCGAGCTGCTGACCCGCATCTTCACCCGCAGCGCCTATCTGCAGCTGCTGGCGGAGAACCCGGGCGCCCTGCGCCAGCTGGTGCGGCTGTGTGATGCCAGCCATTTGGTAAGCGAGCAGCTGGCCCGCTACCCCATCCTGCTGGACGAGCTGCTCGATCCCCAGCACCTCTACCACCCCACCCCGCTCGATCAGTACAAGCCCCAGCTGCGCCAGTTCCTGCTGCGCATCCCCGAAGAGGACGTGGAGCAGCAGATGGAGGCGCTGCGCCAGTTCAAGCAGGTGCAGTTGCTGCGCATCGTGGCGGCCGACATCGCCGGCGCCCTGCCGCTGATGAAGGTGAGCGACCACCTCACCTGGCTGGCGGAGGCGATCACCGAGGAGGTGGTCAATCAGGCCTGGGCCCAGATGAGCGAACGCTACGGGGTGCCGCCCGAGGTGGCGGTGAGCGGCCAGCGCGGCTTTGCGGTGGTGGCCTATGGCAAGCTGGGTGGCATCGAGCTGGGCTACGGCTCGGATCTCGACCTGGTGTTCCTGCACGGCGGTGACCCCAACAGCTACACGGATGGGCGCAAGCCCATCGACAGCCGCCAGTTCTACCTGCGCCTGGCCCAGCGGATCCTGCACCTGTTCAGCACCCGCACCCCGTCCGGCATCCTGTATGAGATCGACATGCGGCTGCGCCCCTCCGGCGACTCAGGCCTGCTGGTCTCGTCGCTGTCGGCCTACGAGCTGTATCAGCAAAACGAGGCCTGGACCTGGGAGCATCAGGCGCTGGTGCGGGCCCGCCCCATCTATGGCGATGAGGCAGTGATCGCCGAGTTTGCCCGTATCCGCCGCGCCGTGCTGGCCAAGGAGCGGGAGCTGCCGACCCTGGCCCGCGAGGTGCGCGAGATGCGCCACAAGATGCGGGCTCACCTGCTCAAGGCGGGCGCCGGCGAGTTCGACCTCAAGCAATCCCCCGGCGGCATGGTGGACATCGAGTTCATCGCCCAGTACCTGGTGCTGGCCCATGCCTGCGGTGAACCCGAGGCGCTCACCCGCTGGTCCGATAACGTGCGCATCTTCGACGAGTGCGTGCTGGCGGGAGTGCTGACCCTGGAGCAGGCGGAGGGGCTCAAGCACGCCTATCTGGAGATCCGCAACCTCGGCCATCGCCTCAACCTCTCGGAAGTCTCCCGCAAGGTGGGGGACGACCAGTTGCTGACCGAACGAGGCCATGTGCTGGCGGTCTGGCAACAACTGCTGGGGGAGTAAACAGCAGGGGCGCCGAGGCGCCCCTTTTAATTGCTCTTTGCGACAATGAGCCAAATATTCTTCACATAAAACTCAATAGCGGTGAGCTAGATCCTGTTTCAGGCATACAAACCTTGGAATCGTATGGCACTTTGCTGAATATAAGCAGAGGTTATGGGTATCCAGTCTCCATTATTCAGCCCGGAAATGATGGAGGGGAATATAGCGTTAAAAAGTACCACCTTGCCGCCATACAGAGAGGAAGAAATGGATTTTTCAGAACAGCTACAGAGTCTATCCAAAAAAATTGCGCAACAAGCATCGATGATCACCACTGAAGAAGCAACCAAAAATGCCTTTGTCATGCCATTTCTCAATCGTGTTCTCGGTTATGATGTCTTTGACCCCACCGAGGTCATCCCCGAGTTCACCGCAGATACCGGTATCAAAAAGGGAGAAAAGGTTGACTATGCCATTCTGAAGGATGGCCAGATTCAAATTCTGGTTGAATGTAAAAAATACAGTGAAAAGCTGTCTGCAAAACATTCAGGACAACTCTTTCGTTATTTCTCGGTCACCAATGCCAGAATTGGCATTCTCACCAATGGTGCTCAGTATGAATTTTATACCGACCTGGATGCACCAAATAAAATGGATGAAAAGCCATTTCTAACATTGGATCTTGAGGACATAGATGAGCATGTCGTTCCTGAGGTATTAAAACTGACTAAAACCGCCTTCGATGTTGAGTCCGTTGTTGATGCTGCAGGAGAACTCAAATATCTTAGCCAGATCAAAAAACTACTTGCCGAGCAATTTGCTTCTCCAGAAGAGGATTTCGTCAAATTCTTTGCATCTCGTATTTATGATGGCGTACTGACAGCCAGGGTGAAACAGTCGTTCACTGATATCAGCAAGAAAGCACTGAACCAATTCCTCAACGATAGCATCAATGCAAGATTGAAGTCTGCAATAGGTAATAGTGTCAGTACTTCAACTGTCTCATCAATCTCAGAGAGCGATCTGCCTGGTGACAACAGCGAAAATGATAACAATAAAGAAAAATCCAGAGTAGACACCACTATTGAAGAAATGGAAGCGTTCAATGTGGTTAAAGCAATACTCAGGCAGCAATTTGATGTCGCCAGGATTGCCCCCAGAGATACCCAAAGTTATTTTGGAATCCTGCTGGATGACAATAACCGGAAACCACTTTGCAGATTACATTTTAACTCTCGCCAAAAATATATAGGCCTGTTTGACGCGGAAAAGAAAGAAACTCGACATCCAATTGGCTCAATAGATGAGATTTTCACTTTTGCAGATCAACTGCTTCATACTACTGCCGTCTACGAATAATCCTGCTATCAGGGGGAGAGACCTCCCCCTTCACTTCACAATAGAGTGCCTGTCACTGATTCAGGCCGGGCCGTGATCCATCACTGTCTCCACCAGCACCTTGTTGAAACGCAGATAATCCTCCTTGTCGAGCGGGGCCGGATAGCTCAGCACCCGCAGCGCATGGCCTTGATGACCCGGCTGATAGGGCGGGTGCACGTGATCATGCTCGTTCAGGCAAAAGCCCAGCGACTGATAGAAGCGCAGCCGGCGAAGGGAAATATCGTCCTCTGGCGGATCTATCTCCAGGATGACGGGGCACCCCGCCGTCTCGCAGAAGGCGGTAAGCAGGCGTGAGCCGTGGTTCTGGCCGCGCAGGGCCGGGTTGATGGCCAGATGCTCGATGTAGATCTGCTCGCCGCAGTCCCACCAGAAGATAAAGCCGAGCAGCTGCTCGCCCTGATAAAAGAGCTGACAGTGAAAGCGGGAGTCCCCCATCTTGCGTTGCTGATGCTGCGGCAGGCGCTGTTCGTAGCGGGGAAAGCTGCTGCCGTAGATCTGCCAGACCAGTGGCCAGTCCGGATGGGATATCTCTCTTGCGATTTCACTTCGACTCATTCATCTGCTCCTTGGTAAAACCACAGTGATACCATCTTTATCCGGCCCAAACACCCCTCTCTTTCACTACCGGCGCGTCCCCACCTCCCGGCCAAAACGCACAGAGCCCGCACGGGGCGGGCTCTGCATGGCGATAAAACAACAGGGCTAGGCTATTTGAACAAGCCCTTGAGCAGCTGATCGGCCATCCCCTTCACCCCTTCGTTGTCGGCCTTGCCACCCAGCAGCTTCTTGAGACCGCGCTCGGCCTCCTTGCGGGCCTTCTCCTCCAGCAGCTTGTTGTTGCTGAGCAGTGCCTTCACGTCGAGCCGGTAGCTCGGCGCCTGCCAGTGGCCGCCGATGCGCACCGGTATGGTGATGTCCTTGAGCTCGTCCACATCCTTGCCCCCCTGCCCCTTGCTGCTCTCCACCACTGAGGTAAGGAACAGGAAGTCGAGGGTCTCCGGCACCAGGGCGGTCTGGCCCTGCCCCTTCACCCGCAGGGCGGGGGCAAACAGCTGGATGTCGTCGCTCTGGGCGACCCCGTCGGCAATCCGGAAGCTGGCGGTGAGGGCGCTGAAGTCGGTCTTGCGCGCCTCCTTCACCTGATCTGCCCCCTTGCCGGTCAGGGTGGCCCGCGCCTCGCGGATCATCTCCGCCAGGTTGATGCCGTGCAGGGCGCCATCGCTCAACTTGAGGTTCACCTTGCCCTGCATCCGGCTGCGCAGCGCCAGTTCGGAGAGGCCGGCCCCCTGCACCTGCACCTCCAGATCCCCCTTGCCCTCCAGCAGATCGGTCTGGGCCAGGGTCTGCAGCAGCGGCCGCACATCCACCCCCTGCACCCGCTTGTGGACCTGATAGCGAGCCGGCTGCTGGCGGGCATCGAGCACGCCGTTTGCCGTCACCTTGCCCCCGAGCACCCCGGCGCTGAACTGCTTGAGGGTGAGCTGGCCACCGGCCAGGGCGAGCTGCAGGTCGACGGCGCTCAGATCCAGTCCCTTCAACCGCACACCGTCCAGCTGCAACCGACCGGCCAGATCCACCGCCTTGAGGGCGGTCAGATCCGGTTCGGCCGTGGAGAGCGCCTTAGCGGCGGGTGCGGCAGCCTGCGCCGTCGTCCCGGCCGGGGCTGCAGCGCCCGAACTGGCCGCGGCGGGTGCGGTCTTGGCCGGCTGACCGAGCCAGCCGTCAAGGTCGAGCTTCTCCCCCTTGAGGTCGAATTCCACCCTGGGCACGGCGCCCAGCTGCACGCTGCCGTTGCCGCTCAGCAGGGCGTCATCCACCCCCATCACCAGGTTGGTCAGGATCACGTTCTGCTTGTCGAGCTCGGCACGGGCAAAGCCCGCCAGCTTCACCTGCAGTTGCGGGCGTGGCAGGGCGTCACCACTGAGCTTGGCGGCCAGCACGGCATCCGACACCTCCAGCAGTTGCCGGTTTTCGTCGAGGCGCGCCTTGAGAGTACCCTCCAGGGTGCCGGCCAGGGTCGGCTTGTCCGCCGCTCCCTGGGCGCCCTGCAAACTGAGCGTGAGGCTGCTCCACTCCCCCAGCGCCAGCCGATCGGCCTTGAGGGAGAAGGCGTCGAGCCGCTGCACCGGGTCCTTCAGGCTCCCCTCCAGGCTGAGATCCTTGAGTTCGCTGCGGCTCTCATCCTGGGCCAGCTTGAGCTGGGCCTGCCCCTTGAGATCAAATGCCAGCTCCCCCTGGGCCCCCTTGGCAGCCAGGGTCACCGGCACCCACTGATCCACCACCAGCTGACCCAGGTTCAGGTCCAGCTGTTCGAGGCTGGAGACGGTGCCGTTGCGATCATCCTGCAGCAGGGCGCTGGCCTGTTGCAGCTCCACCCCTTGCAGGCTGATCTGCCAGGGCTGCTTGTCACTGGCGGCCGGGGCAGCCGGCTGACTCTCGCCCGCCGGCGAGGCATCCGCCCCCTGTTTGGTCGTCTTGATGAGATCGCTCAGGTTGGAGCTGCCGTCAGCCTTGGTCTGGATAAACAGGTGGGCACCGCTCAGGGTCACCTTGCCTATCTCAAGCTTGTGGGAGAGCAGCGGCAGCAGGCCCACCGAGGCCTCCCCGCGCTCGAAGCGCACCAGGTCGGGCTCGGCGAAACCGGCGGGGTTGCGCAGCGCCACCTTCTCGAGGGAGAGGCCAAGGCTTGGCCAGAAGCGCCAGCCGATCGCCCCCTCCATCACCAGCTCGCGGCCGGTGCTCTTGCGCACCTGCTCCACCAGCTGAGGCTTGAACTGATTGGGGTCGATGAGGGACACCAGGGCGGTGATGGCCACCACGGCCGCCAGCGCCAACCCCAGCAGGATGTAGATGATCTTCTTCACGATGGACTCCTTGAATGCGGATCTTGTGACTGACTATACCACCGGGGGGATAACAGATGGGGCCCGTCTGCCAAAACGGGCCACCGGCGAGACAGGGATGGTCGCAGGTCGGCGTTCAAACGCGCGGCAATAAAAAGGGCCCCGCAGGGCCCTGATGATAGTGGATGGCTGACGCCCCTCTCGCCCGGATCAAGGCTGACGCGGCAACTGCTGATAGCCCATCTCGTACAGGGTGAAGGCATAGATGTCCGCACTCTGCTCGATAAGCTTGGCCACCGGCGTACCCGCCCCGTGCCCGGCATTGGTCTCGATGCGGATGAGCTGGGGATGGGGGCCGGCATTGTCGGCCTGCAGGGTGGCGGCAAACTTGAAGGAGTGGGCCGGCACCACCCGATCGTCGTGATCCGCCGTGGTCACCAGGGTCGAGGGGTAGCTGACCCCGGGTCGGACGTTGTGCAGCGGCGAGTAGCCCTTCAGGTAGTCGAACATCGCCTCGCTGTCGGCACTGGTGCCGTAGTCATAGGCCCAGCCCGCACCGGCGGTGAAGGTGTGGTAGCGCAGCATGTCGAGCACCCCCACCGCCGGCAGGGCGACCCTCATCAGATCTGGCCGCTGGGTCATCACGGCCCCCACCAGCAGACCGCCATTGGAGCCACCGCGGATCGCCAACCGGTCGGTGCGGGTGTAGCCCTCGGCCTTGAGGTACTCGGCCGCCGCGATGAAGTCGTCAAACACATTCTGTTTGTTCTGCTGGGTGCCCGCCAGGTGCCAGGCCTGGCCGTACTCGCCGCCCCCGCGCAGGTTGGCCACCGCATAGACGCCCCCCAGATCCAGCCAGTTGGCCACCGACACGCTGAAGCTCGGGGTCAGGCTCACATCGAAACCGCCATAGCCGTAGAGGATGGTCGGGTTGCTGCCATCGAGTTTCAGCCCCTTGCGGTAGCTGATGATGAGCGGCACCCGGGTACCGTCCTTGCTCTGGTAGAAGCGCTGCTCGGAGACGTAATCCTCCGGCTTGAACGGCGCCGCCGAGGCGCGATAGAGGCTGATGGCGCCGCTCTTGGGCTCGAACCGGTAGAGAGTAGGCGGCTGGGCATAGTTCTCGAAGCCAAAGTAGAGGGCGGGGTCGTCGTGCTTGCCGTTGAAGCCGCTGACGCTGCCAAGGCCGGGCAGCGTCACCTCGCGCACCCGCTTGCCCTCGTAGTCGAACTGCTCGACCCGGGCGGTGGCATCCACCATGTACTCGGCGAACAGATAGCCGCTGCCGCTGTGCACCGTCAGCACCTGCTGACGCTCGGGGATGAGGTCGCGCCAGTGGGCCGGCCCCGGGTTGGCGGCATCAACCGTCACCAGCCGACGGTTGGGGGCGTCCCGGTTGGTCAGCAGGTAAAGGGTGCCGCCCTTGTTGTCCACCAGGCTCACATCCGCATCCAGATCCCCCTGCACCGTCAACAGCGGCGCGTTCTCCTGGCTCAGATCCTTCACATAGAGGCGGTTGCCGGAGGTGGAGTTCGCCGCCGAGATAAGCAGGAAGCGGTCATCTTCGGTGACGGTCGCCCCCACGTAGCGGTGGTGCTGGGCCGGGATGGCGCCGAACACCAGCCGGTCATCCTCCTGCGCCGTGCCGAGCCGGTGGAAATAGACCTTGTGCTGATCGGTCCTGGCCGACAGCTCGCTGCCGTCAGGCTTGTCGTAGCTCGAGTAGAAGAAGCCCTCGTTGCCGAGCCAGCTGATGCCGCTGAATTTCACATCCTTGAGGGGCGCCTCCAGCGGCTGCTTGCTCTCCACGTCCATCAGGTGGATCTCGCGCCAGTCGCTGCCGGCCAGTGACAAGGAGTAGGCCAGGATGCGGCCATCGCGGGAGAAGCTCAGCTGATCCAGCGCCGTGGTGCCGTCGGGGCTGAGGGTATTGGGATCGAGGAACACCTCGGCCGGCTTGCCCTCCTGCTGGCGCCACAGCACGTTCTGGTTCTGCAGGCCGTCGTTCTTGAAGAAGTAGTGGTAGCGCCCCTCGCGAAACGGCGCCCCCTCCTTGGCGTAGTTCCAGGAGGCGGCCAGCTTCTCCTTGATGGCGGCGCGATACGGGATCTGCGCCAGATAACCCTGAGTCACGGTGTTCTGGGCCTTGACCCAGGCCTCGGTCTCGGGGCTGCGATCATCTTCCAGCCAGCGATAGGGGTCGGCCACGGCCTGGCCGAAGTAGTGATCCACCTGCTCACCCTGGCGGGTGACGGGGTAGTGAAGGCGCGCTTTCCCTGACATGGCATCCTCTTTGGTTGACTGGCCGCTGCACGCACACAGCAGTGACAGGGCCAGCAGGCTGACAATGGCTCGCATCGATGCGGCTCCCTGCGATTTCGGGTGAAGCGGGCAGGTTAGCAAAGAGTGCCGGACGGCCCAACCCCCCAGTGGGTGACCACGCGACATGAGCAGGAAGCCGCCACAACCCTGACCAATCGGAGTCATATGAATTTTTTCGCTTAGGTTTGCCAGTTTATTTTGTTTGTTATCCGGCACTTGGGTCACAGGATGGAATAAGCGACTGACCATCTCGACTCATTCAGGATAAAGCATGCCGTACAGCTACCTATCACATCTGCGTTGCAGCAAGACCGGCGAGATTGTGGATGCCGATCAGCCCCAGCAGCTGAGCCCGGTCGGCGCCCCCTTGCTGGCCAGCTACGACCTCGAGGCCCTGAAGCAGGCCTGGCATCCGGCCGCCCTGCTGGGTCGCCCCGCCAGCTTGTGGCGCTACCACGAGCTGCTGCCAGTGCGCGACCCCGCCCAGGTGGTCACCCTGGGGGAAGGCTTCACCCCACTGTTGCCGCTGCCGCGCCTCGGCAAGCAGGTCGGCATTCCGGATCTCTGGATGAAGGATGAGAGCCTCACCCCCACCAGCTCCTTCAAGGCCCGCGGCGCCGCAGTCGGCGTCTCCCGCGCCCGCGAACTCGGCATCACCCACTTCGCCATGCCCACCAACGGCAACGCCGGTGCGGCCTGGGCACTCTACGGCGCCCGCGCCGGCTTGCGCAGCACCATAGTCCAGCCGCAGGCGGCCCCCGCCATCACAAGGCTGGAGAGCGCCCTGGCCGGTGCCCGCCTCTATCTGGTGGACGGCCTCATCAGCGACGCCGGTCGCCAGGTGGTCGAAGCGGTGGCCGAGCAGGGGCTGTTCGATGCCTCCACCCTCAAGGAGCCCTATCGCATCGAGGGCAAGAAGACCATGGGGTTTGAAATCGCCGAGCAGCTCGGCTGGACCCTGCCGGACGTGATCCTCTACCCCACCGGCGGCGGCGTCGGCCTCATCGGCATCTACAAGGCGCTGCGGGAGTTGCAGGAACTGGGCTGGGTGCAGGGACCGCTGCCGCGCCTGGTGGCGGTGCAGGCGAGCGGCTGCGCCCCCATCGTCCGGGCCTGGCAGCAGGGGGAGCGCGAGTCGCGCTTCTGGCCCGACTCCCAGACCCTCGCCTTTGGCATCAACGTACCCAAGGCGCTGGGGGATTTTCTGGTGCTGGACGCCCTCTATCGCACCGAGGGCTGCGCCGTCGCGGTGGAAGATGGCGCCATCCAGCGCGAGCTGCGTCAACTCGCCTCCCAGGAGGGCTGCTTCGTCTGCCCGGAAGGGGCGGCCGCCTTCGCCGCCGCCCGCCAGCTGCGGGAAGCGGGTTGGATCCAGGGGGGCGAGCGGGTGGTGGTACTCAACACCGGCGCCGGCATCAAGTACCCGGACGCCATCACGGTCGTGCCCCAGCGACTGCGCCGCGACGGGAGGATCCCGGCATGAGCTTCGACTGGTCCTTTGTTCTCAGCACCCTGCCGGCGTTCGGCCAATCGGTTTGGGTCACCCTGCAGCTCGGCGCCATCGTGATCCTCACCTCGCTCGCCGTGGCGCTGCTCAATGTGACGCTGCAAAGCCTGCATCGGCCCTGGCTGAACAGGGGGATCCGCGCCTATGTGGAGCTGGCCCGCAACACGCCGCTCTTGATCCAGCTGTTCTTTCTCTACTTCGGGCTGCCGGCGCTCGGCCTGTCGCTGTCGGGCTTTGCCACGGCGGTGATCGCCATGACCTTCCTCGGCGGCGGCTACCTGACCGAGGCGCTGCGGGCAGGCGTTCAGGCAATCCCCCCCAGCCAGCTGGAGGCAGGGCGAGCCATCGGCCTCTCCCGCTGGCAGCTGCTGCGCCACGTCCAGCTGCCCCAGGCCTGGCTCGCCAGCCTGCCGGCGCTGTTTGCCAACTTCATCTTTCTGCTCAAAGAGACCACGGTGGCCTCGGCGGTGGCGGTGCCGGAGCTGCTCTACACCACCAAGAACTACATCGCCCTCTACTACAAGACCTACGAGATGCTGGCGGTGCTGACCTTGATGTGCGTGCTGATCTTTCTGCCGCTCTCCCTTGCCCTGCGCGTCGTTGAAAGGAGGCTGCAACATGGTCAGTTCAGTCATTGAATCGCTGATGCAGGCAGCGATCGTCCTGCTACCGCGGTCACTCACCACCGATGCAGAGGAAAGGAGGGCTCAATATGGCCAGTCCGGTCACTGAGCAGCTGACGCAGGCGCTGCCACTGCTGGCGGTGGGCGCGGGCCAGACCCTCGCCATATCGCTGCTCGCCATCCTGTTCGCCACCCTGGGCGGGGTCGGTTACGGCGTGCTGGCCCAGCAAGGGGGAAGGCTGACGCGGGTAGTGTTGCGAGTCTATCTGGAGCTGTTTCGGGTGGTGCCCGTGCTGGTCTGGCTCTACCTCTTCTTCTTCGGGCTGCCGATCTTCTTTGGCCTGGATATCCCGGCCTTCTGGTGCGCCGTGCTGGTGCTGGCCCTGTGGGGCGCCAGCGAGGTGGGAGAGGTGGTGCGCGGCGGCCTCAACTCCCTAGCCCGTGGTCAGCAGGAGGCCGGCCTGGCGCTCGGGCTCTCTCGCTGGCAGCTCTATCGCCACGTGCTGCTGCCCCAGGCGCTGCAACGGCTGACGCCGCCGACCATCAACATCTACACCCGCATCATCAAGACCAGCTCGCTGGCGGTGCTGATCGGGGTGGTGGAGGTGATCAAGGTGGGCCAGCAGATCATCGAGCGCACCTATGGCTCGCTGCTCATCTACGCTCTGCTGTTCCTGTTCTTTTTTCTGGTCTGCTATCCGCTCTCGCTCGCCTCACGCCGGCTGGAGCAACAATGGGGTAATGCGGTATGACACCTCTGCTTGAGCTCAATGCTGTCAGCAAACAATTCGGCCAACACCGGGTACTGGATGAGGTCAGCCTCACGGTGAACGCCGGGGAAGTGATCGTCATCCTGGGGCCGAGCGGCTGCGGCAAGAGCACCTTGCTGCGCACCCTCAACGGGCTCGAACCCATTCAGGGGGGCGAGATTCGCTTCGATGGAGAGCGGCTGGATGGCAATACCGACTGGCAGCGGCTGCGCCAGCGCATCGGCATGGTGTTCCAGAGCTATCACCTCTTCCCCAACCTGACGGTGCTGGAGAACGTGCTGCTCGGCCCCCTGCAGGTGCAGAAGCGGGAGCGGGCCGAGGCCCTGCTGCAGGCGGAACAGCTGCTGACCCGCATCGGCTTGTGGGAGCGGCGCCATGACTATCCGCGCCAGCTCTCCGGCGGCCAGCAGCAACGCATCGCCATCGTGCGGGCGCTCTGCATGAACCCGCAGGTGATGCTATTTGACGAGGTGACCGCTGCGCTGGATCCCGAGATGGTGCAGGAGGTGCTGGAGGTGATCCGCGATCTCACCGGCAGCGGCATGACCCTGCTCATCGTCACCCACGAGCTGGCGTTCGCCCAGGCGGTGGCGGATCGCATCGTCTTCATGGATGGCGGCCACATCCTGGAGCAGGCCGCGCCCCATCAATTTTTCGAGAACCCGCGCAGCCAGCGTGCCCGCCAGTTCCTCGCCAAGTTTTCTTATACAAATGTCATCAAACGAAAGGAGTCAGCATGAAAAAAATCACCTCGGTTCTGTTCAGTGCCTTGTTGGGACTGGGTCTCGCCAGCGGCGCCGCCCATGCGGCGGACGGTTCCCTTGCCAAGATCAAGGCCCGCGACAAGCTCATCGTCGGCGTCTTCACCGACAAGCCCCCGTTTGGCTACGTGGACGAGAAGGGCAACTACGTCGGCTTTGACACCGACCTCGGCCGCCGTTTCGCCAAGGATCTGCTGGGGGACGAGAACAAGGTCGAGTTCGTGGCGGTGGAACCCGCCAGCCGCATCCCCTTCCTGCAAAGCGACAAGGTGGATCTCATCCTCGCCAACATGACGGTGACCCCGGAGCGGCGGCAGGTGGTGGACTTCACCAACCCGAACCTCAAGGTCGCGGTGCAGGTGCTGGTACCGGAGAAGAGCGCCGCCAAGGGACTGAACGATCTCGCGGACAAGACCCTGATCGTCACCACGGGCACCACGGCCGACATCTGGCTGACCCGCAACCACCCGGACTGGAAGGTGCTCAAGTTCGAGAAGAACACCGAATCCCTGCAGGCACTGGCCCAGGGCCGTGGCGACGCCTATGCCCAGGACAACCTGGTGCTGTTCAGCTGGGCCAAGGAGAACCCGGGCTATCGGGTGCTGCCCGAGAAGCTGGGCTCGGAAGACCCCATCGCGCCGGCGGTGAAGAAGGGCAATATCGAGCTGCGGGACTGGGTCAACGACCGTCTCGCCAAGCTGGGGGAAGAGAAGTACCTGCTGAAACTCTACGACCAGTATGTGCGCGAACACTTAAGCGCCGATACCGATCCCAACGACGTGATAGTGGAAGGAGGCAAGTGGCAGGGCTGAACCTGCGAAGTGCTGAGAGTGTGAATGTGTGTGAAATCTTGGTTCCGTTGGTCCGCAAACCGCAAGGTTTGACCTTTCAGGCGTCCCCCTCGGGTGGCGCCTTTTTTTCGCATGGGAAAAAGAACCGGGCCACGGGGCCCGGTTGAAAACCCGCGCAGAGCAGGCTGTGTCACGTCGATGACACGGTTCAGGCTGCCGGACTGGCACGGGATGCCGTCCGGCCAATTCGCCGCGCCGCCGAGGGCGGGATGAGCCCTCGGCAACGCCGGCGAATGGGGTGGCGCAGCGGGCGCCGAAGAGGGTGCCTACTCCCGCTCCAGAGCGTGGATGGGGTCCATCCGCGCCGCCCGCCGCGCCGGGAAGAAGCCGAACAGCACGCCGATGAGGCTCGAGCAGAAGAAGGCCATCAGCACGGCGTCCAGGGAGTAGCTCAGGCTGAACTGGCTGCTGAAGTGCTCGAACAAGACGCCGACCAGCAGGGAGAGCAGCACCCCGGCCGCCCCTCCCAGCAGGCAGACCAGCACCGCCTCGATCAAGAACTGCTGCAGTATGTCGCCGGTTCTGGCCCCCACCGCCATCCGCACGCCGATCTCGCGGGTGCGCTCACTCACCGACACCAGCATGATGTTCATCACCCCGATACCGCCCACCACCAGGGAGATGAGCGCAATCATGGCGATCAGCAGGGTCAGGGTGGCATTGGTGCTGGTGATCGCCTGACGGATGCTGTCGGTGTTGAGCACGAAGAAATCCTGACTGCCGTGCCGCTCACGCAGCAGGCGGGTGATACCATCCTCGGCGGCGGCCAGCGCCACCTCATCCTGCACCCGCACGCTGATGCTGCGCAGGTGGCTCTGGCCCAGCATCCGCGTCATGGCCGTGGTGTGGGGGATCCAGACGTTGAGGTTCTCGTCGCTGCCAAAGCCGCTCTGGTTGCGGGCCACCACCCCGATCACCCGGCACGGCAGGCTACCCAGCAGGATCACCTGACCGAGCGGCGACTCCCCCGCGGCAAACAGGCGCGCCAGGCTGTTTTCGTCGATCACCACCTCCTGCGCCATGTCGGCCACGCTGGTGGCATCGAACAGCATGCCTTGCAGCAGTCGATAGCCGCGCACCTGGAAGAACTGCTCCCCCACCCCGTTCACCGAACCCAGCACCGCCTGACTGCCCCGGCGCAGGGTGACGCTGGTGGCCAGGCTGGGGGTCACGCTGTGCACATAACCAAGCCCGGCGAGGGCCTCGGCATCCTCCACCCTGAGGGTCTGGACCGCCTCGGCCCGCCGATCGCCGAAGCCGCTGCCGGGGAAGATCTCCAGGGTGCTGGTGCCCATGGCATTGATATTGGCCAGTACCTGCTGCTGGGATCCGCGCCCGAGCGCCACCACAGACACCACGGCGGCGATGCCGATGATGATGCCGAGCATGGTGAGGAAGGTGCGCATGCGCTGGGCCTGCATGGCCAGCAGCGCCATCTTGAAGGCGGCGCCGAGCCGCCCGGCCAGACCGCCACGCGCCCCTTCGCCGACCCGGGACGCAATGTGCGCGGGAAGCGGCTGTGCCGGCTCATGACGACGATCGGCCACCACCTCGCCATCTTTCAGCTCGATGATCCGCTCGGCCTGCTCGGCGATCGCCATGTCGTGGGTCACGATCACCAGCGTATGCCCCTCGCGGTGCAGCCCATTCAATATGCCGAGCACCTCGGCCCCGCTCTGGCTGTCGAGGGCGCCGGTCGGCTCGTCCGCCAGGATCACCTGACCGCCATTGATGAGGGCGCGGGCAATGCTGACCCGCTGCTGCTGGCCGCCGGAGAGCTGGCTCGGCTTGTAGTCGAGCCGGCTGCCTAGCCCGAGCCGCTGCAGCAGGCTCTCGGCCCGCGCCTTGCGCGCATCGCCGGCCAACCCGGCATAGAGGGCGGGCAGCGCCACGTTGTCGCGGGCACTGAGATCCCCCAGCAGGTGGTAGCGCTGAAAGATGAAGCCGAAGTGCTCGCGGCGCAGGGTCGCCAGCGCATCGGCCGCCAGCCGGCTCGTCTCCCGTCCGGCCACCCGGTAGTCACCCTCGCTCGGCTGATCGAGGCAGCCCAGAATATTGAGCAGGGTTGACTTGCCGGAGCCGGAGGCGCCGACGATGGCCACCATCTCGCCCCGCGCTATGGTCAGGTCGATGCCCTTGAGCACCTCGACGCGCCGCTCCCCGTCGCCAAAATGGCGGCGGATACCGCTCAGTTGCAGCAGTGGTTCTCTCATCATCACATCCCCATGGGCGGACCCATCCGCCCGCTCTGCTGGTGCTGGGCCGTCAACTGGCTCACCACCACGGCCTCCCCCTCCGCCAGCCCGTCCAGGATCTGGGCATCCACCTTGTTGTTGAGGCCGACCTTCACCTGCCGCCATTGCGGGCGACCGCCCTCATCCACCACCTGTACCCGCCCCTCACTCAGGGCGATGGCCGGGATCACCAGGGCGTTGCGTTCGGTCGCCAGCACAATGTGCACCTGGGCCGTCATGCCGATGCGCAGGGCCCGCTGCGGATTTTCCACCTCGAACAGGCCGTTGTAGTAGACGGCCGTGCTGGTCGAACTGCTGCTGGTCGTGTCGTCGTTGATGGTGTCGGGGGCGGGCTCGATGGCACGCAGGCTGGCCTGGTAGCGCTGCTCGGGCGCTCCTAGCACGGTGAAATAGCTGGGCAAGCCGGCCTTCACCCTGATCACGTCCGCCTCCGAGATCTGCGCCTCCACCGTCATGGTGTCGAGCCGTGCCACCTTGACCATGGTCGGGGTACTCTGCACCGCGTTGACCGTCTGCCCCTGCTCCACCGGGATCGCCACTATGGTGCCCGCCATGGGGGAGACGATGCGGGTGTAACCCAGATTCACTTTGGCGGTATCGACCGCGATGCGGGCCTGCACCGCCTGCGCCGTCAACGCCCGGATGTCGGCACGGGTGGCCGTCAGGGTCGCCTCCGCGCTGTCGTAGTCGGCCTGACTGCCCAGTCCCCGAGCCAGCACCTTGCGCTGGCGCTCGAAGGCCAGCTGGTTGTTGCGCAAAGTTGCCCGGCGCGAGGCCAGCTGGGCCTGCACGTTGTCGAGAGCAGCTTCGGCATCCTTGAGGGCGTTCTGCTGGGTGAGATCGTCGATCTCGACCAGCAGATCACCCTGCCTCACCTCGTCCCCCAGTGCCACGTGCAGCGCCTTGATTTGCCCCGACACCTGGGCCCCCACACTCACCAGCTTCTGGGCCTGCAGGGTGCCGTCGGCCAGCACGCTCTGCTCCAGATCCCGCCGCTCGACCGAAGCCGTGATATAGGCGGCAGCCGGCGCCGCCCTGGAAGGCAGCCACAGCCAGCCGGCGCCGACCAGCACCAGGGCGGGCAGCAGCAGGCGAACAACGAGAAGACGGATAGGGGGCATCGCGGATATCCTTGGCTTAAACAGAGGGTGAAGCAGACCCGGGCAATCTACTCCAATGTCCGGTTAAGCCTCTTGCAGGGCAGTGTAAGGATTGCGTAAAAGCAGCTGTCAGGCAGGGACGGACACGGGAAAATGGCGCCAACCCGAGACGGAGAAGAGCGATGAAGATCCTGCTGGTGGACGATGATCTGGAGCTTGGCACCATGCTGAGCGAATACCTGGGCGGCGAAGGCTTTGCCACCACCCATGTGCTGACCGGCAAGAGCGGCGTGCAGCACGCCCTCTCCGGCAACTATGCCGCCGTGGTGCTCGACATCATGCTGCCCGACTTGAACGGCAGCGAGGTGCTGCGCCAGATCCGCCGCGACAGCCGGATCCCCGTCATCATGCTCACCGCCAAGGGGGACAACATCGATCGGGTGATCGGGCTGGAGATGGGGGCCGATGACTATGTGCCCAAGCCCTGCTACCCGAGGGAACTGGTGGCCAGGCTGAGGGCCGTGCTGCGCCGGGTCGAGCCTGCCCCCGCCAATCCGGGCAAAGAGCAGGGTCTGCGCCTTGGCGAGCTGGTGCTATCCCCCGCCACCCGTCAGTGCCACTGGCAAACGCAGCCGCTGGAGCTGACCGCCACCGAGTTCAACCTGCTGGAGCTGCTGCTGCGCTCGCCGGAGCGGGTGGTCAGCAAGGATGAGCTCTCCCTGCATGGGCTGGGCCGCCCACGCGAACCCTATGATCGCAGCGTCGACGTGCACATCTGCAATATCCGCCAGAAGCTGCAGGCCCTGGCGGGGGAAGCCATCGGCATCGAGACGGTGCGCAGCATAGGATACCGGCTGGCATGATCCTCAAGGGGCGCCTGTTCTGGAAGATCCTGTTCGGCTTCTGGTTCACCATCATCATGATGAGCCAGCTGCTGTGGGTGGCCTTCAGCCTCTATCGCCACGAAGGGCCGCCGGAGCAGCGGATGGCAAGCCAGCTGGCCGAACGCCAGCTGGAGGCGGCCGCCAGCCTGCTGCAGCGACAGGGACCGGCTGCAGTCGCAGCCCTGCAGGCCAGCTGGCCGGCCCGGGAGCGAAGGCTGCTGCAGCTTGAACCGATCACAACAGAACCAGCCACGACGCTGAGCGGCCGCATCCTGCCGGGGGCCGATGGCCAGCACTATCGGCTCGACTACGACGGTGCCGGCCTGCAGCAGTTGCTGGCCCCGCCCCAGCCCCACCGCAACTGGCTCAACATGCCGCCCCCCATGTGGTGGATCGGCGGGCTTGGCGGCCTCTTCTTCAGTGCCCTGCTCGCCTGGCACCTGACTCGTCCCATGAACCGCTTCCGACAGGGGTTCGCGCGCCTCGCCCAGGGTGAGCTTGATGTGCGCCTCTATCCCGCCATGCGGCGGCGCCACGACGAGATCAGCGATGCGGCCCGCGACTTCGATGCCATGGCCGAGCGGCTGCAACTGCTGGTGGAGAGCCGCGAACAGCTGCTGCACGACGTCTCCCACGAGCTGCGATCCCCCCTTGCCAGGTTGCAGCTGGCCATCGGTCTTGCCCAGCAGGATCCGGCCAGGATCGCGGGATCACTCGCGCGGATCCAGCTCGAGACCCAGCGCATGGACAAGATGATCGGCGAACTGCTGACCCTCACTCGTGCCGGCCATGGCGAGCGGGACGGCGAGGAGTATTACGATCTGCAGGGGCTGGTCGACGCCGTGGTGAGCGATGCCCGCTACGAGGCGCAGCACATGGGCGTCGAGATCAAAACCTGGGTAGATGAGACCCAGGAATACACGGTCTGCGGACAGGCGGAGTTGATCCGCCGGGCCCTCGACAACGTGCTACGCAATGCCCTGCGCTTCTCGCAGGCGGGCCAGTGCATCCACCTGACCCTGATGCACCAGGGCAGCGAGTTCGTCATCGAGGTGGCGGATCAGGGGATGGGGGTGGATGAGAGCAAGCTCTCCAGCATCTTCGATCCCTTCGTACGGATCGGCTCCCCTGCGGCAGGCAAGGGTTATGGGCTGGGCCTTGCCATCACCCGCAAGGCAATCCAGGCTCAGGGAGGGCGGGTCGACGCCAGAAACGGCGAAGAGGGCGGCCTGATCGTCACCCTCCACCTGCCGGGCTAGCTGCTCCGCCCTGTCATCACAGCTATCGGTTAGCCCCGCAGCCGCTGCAATTGACCGATGGCATTGCCGGTAGAACGAAAGGCAAACTCGGCAGGGGCAAGGCCGGCCAGCTTGCGCCACTCGCAGGCTGCCACATCATCGGCCGCCACCACCAAAGGCTTGTCTGCCAATTCCAGCAAGAACACGGTATCGCAGGTGTGATAGGTCACATCGTCATAGGGATAGACGTTGGCATAGGAGCCAAGATAGCGCGGCGTCTCTCCCGCCAGATCCAGCCCCAGCTCCTCCTTGAGCTCCCTCACCAAGGCTTCCTCCAGCGATTCGCCGGGATCGACGAAGCCGCCAGGCAGATCCAGCAAGCCCCGGCCGGGATCCCGGGCCCGCACCGCAACCAGCAGCTCGTCCTGCCAGCACAGAGCCACCATCACGGCCGACGCCACATTCTGGAAATAGTGAAAACCACAGCCACAGGCAAACTCTTTCTCGCTGCGCTGTTGCAGCGTTCCGGAACCACAACGCGGACAAAACATAGGAGACTCTCATCTGACACCAAAGGCGCATTGTATGCCGAACCCCATCCCTGATGGAAAGCCTTGAGGCACAACACCCATAACGTGATAGATCAGCGGGATATAAAAGAGGGAGAAGAGGTAATACTGCGGGAAACAAACGAAAAAAGCCCAGTCTTTCGACTGGGCTTCTTAAGTAGTGGCGGAGCGGACGGGACTCGAACCCGCGACCCCCGGCGTGACAGGCCGGTATTCTAACCGACTGAACTACCGCTCCGCATTCGGTTAGCTTTCGCTAAATCTTTTGCTGCTTCTTTATGAGGTGTCATCCTCGCAGCCGGTCATGTCTTTCACATCACCGTTTAATTGGGTGCCTGGCAGTGTCCTACTCTCGCATGGCGAATGCCACACTACCATCGGCGCTACAGCGTTTCACTTCTGAGTTCGGCATGGGGTCAG